>JBHPJW010000079.1:0-10149 GCA_042567505.1 Fibrobacterota bacterium | reverse complement strand
ATCTCCACCTTCTCAAATTTCCGCCGGCCTATTTTTACCAGGTCGGCTGATTTATTAAATCCTTCCCCTGGGTCAAATGTTATGGTGCCCTGCGGGGTTTTCAGGTTTCTTATGTTGCGGAGCGCTTTGACCAGGTCTTTTCCGGAGCCGGTTTTCATACCCTGAGCCGCGAAGAGGGCTGCATTGTAACCGAGGATTGATACCCGGTTGGGATTTACGCCCCATCGTGAAAAATAATCCTTTTTGAAAGTAAGCCAGGCTGATGATTTCTCGTCCTGGTAAAATCCAACACTCAGGAAAATACCATTAAGATTACCCAGTCCCTTGTGAAGGATGGCATTATCATACCATCCGGAAGACCCTAAAATATTTGTTTTCAGCTTGTGATATCTCGCCTGGGATAACAGTTTAAGGGCCTCATCTCCGTTTGCCGCGGCAATGAACAGTCCGTCTAAGAACAACACAGAATCAGCTGACCAGGATTTGAGCTCCTTCTGAGGAATTCTTTTAGGATCCTTACCCAGAATCATCCATTTATTCTCCAGAAAAGATTGTGCTTTTCGGCGCCTAATCACTTTAAAATGTCCGGCGTAATCTTTTGCCTCTGAATCGTAATATTCTGTGGCAATTATCCTTCCGCCCTGATCGGTCACACCCTTTTCAAAAGCCCTGGCCAGATCCATTCCATATTCAGTATTTGTGGCCAGGATAGCAAACTCTTGCAGTTTGAGGCAGTTGACTGCGTAATTTGAGATTGTCTTTCCCAGGGCGGATGTTGTTACGTTTATTTGGAATATGCCTGCTCCCAGGGCGCTGATTCCCTGGGTGGTAGCGGTGGGCGTGATCATGGGAATCCGGCTGTTGCTGGAGCTGAGTTCGATGGCCACGGCGGTGCTGACATCGCTCATGGCAGGGCCCAGAATGCAGAGTACGTTTTCTTCCTGGATTGTTCTGCGCAGACGGTTGAGAGCAGAAATTGGATCTCCTTTGGTGTCTACTATCAGGTACTGGAGGCTGCCCTGGCTTCTTTCAATCAAGCCATCCAATACCAGCAGCATGCCCTCCAGCAGGGAGCGGCCGATATCTTTATCAATACCTGTCAGGGGAATCATGATCACAATAGTTTGGTAGGAAGACTCTTTTTTTTTCGAAGTCCTTAATTTTTCCCGGACAGAGCCGGCGTTCCTGTCGCTGTAAAAGTAATGAAGCCACATTTCATAGGTTATGGTTGCGGCTTTATGCCGATTATTTTTTACCTGCAAATTCCCCAATGAGAGGAGCAGGCTGGAAATCAGCTCCCTGTCAAATTTTAATTTTTCAATGATGTTCTGCAGTTCCTTTTCCTTTAAACCGGTTTGAGACACCAGTTTCAGTAAACTTTGTTTAACGGTGTTAAAGAACTTCCTGGATCCTGTATTATTTGTGGCTTGCATAAACATGCGGGCCGCATCATAATTCTGATTCCTGCCCAAATAAATAAGTCCCTGATAATAGACCATACGGGGAGTGTATTTGGAACCTGGAAAACGCAGCAGGAATTTGGAAATGTGTTTCTCAGCCAGGTCAGTTTGGTTTTGCCTGACGGAGAGATCGGCAAGTAAGACGAGTGCCTCTTCGACATGATGGGAACGGGGATAGTTTTTCATCAATTGGGACAGGGATTTTCCAGCCTGTCTATAATTAGAGTCTTTGAAATGTTCTTTGCCTTGGGTAAACAGTTTTGCAGCCTGCGCTTTTGCGCGAGAACGTTTATTGGATCTGTTCAAGGCGCCTGCTTCGAACACGAACAGGATTGTGATAATAGTGGCTGTAATTCCAAATTTCAATTCTTTATCCCGGGTTTCCTGGCAGGATCATGGGTTGACATTGAGACGTGAAGTATGAGCTCCGGGGGACGAGGGATTGGCCGGGGATGGTAAGCAGAAGTAGCATGGAGGAAAAAACGTCTTCACCTCTCAACCCCTTAAAATGTACCCGGTATGTCTGCATGAATCCCTAAAAGATAATCATTGCTGTCAACTTCACAACTCACACATGAACATCACACTTTCCGCGCCTTGGTTCCAAGACCCATTTTTAACGAAAAATCCCTGACAATACTGCGGGTGGCGGACACGCGGAACAGCCATTGAAGTGAGATCTGCAGAGAAAACACAGATATACAGAACACCAGCAGGAATACTGCCAGCGGCCAGCTGGAATCGGGCTGCAGTTTGAATATCGCATCATGGAAAAAAGAAATACTCAAAAGCATAATCAGCAAAGCGGCCATAATTTTTAACGCTTCAACACCCGCTCCGCCCTTTCCCCTGATTCCAGCCAGCTTTGCCCATACCAGCAGCAATACCATCACTTGCAGTCCTGTCCCGATAAATCCAGCCATAGGTATTCCCCGGATTCCGAATTTGGCCGAAAACAATTCGTAAAGTGGCAGAGTCAGAAAGAAAATTCCTGTATTAATCAAAGTAGGAAGCCACATCTTTTCCAGAGCGTAATAACAGCGCAGCAGTATGATTTGAGCGCTTAGCGCAAAAGAGCTCCAAAGGTACCATTTCAGCAGCTGTGCCACAGAAACAGTGGCCGCCGGGGAAAACTCTCCCCTCTGGAAGAGGATTCTTATCACAGGTTCGGCGCAAAACCATAATATCAGAACCACGGGAGACATTATCGCCAGGATTTTTAAGATAGTACTGAAGAGAATATCATTGATTTGCAGGAGTTTTCCTTCCTTGGCGAGACGGGCCAGCAGGGGATATGACGCTACTCCCACGGAAAATCCGAATACGGCCACTATGGTATACATCATTCTGTATGCATAGCCCAATTTAGCAATCCCTGCCTGGCCGAAATTGGAACCATAGACGCGGAAGACAAGCTCAAGGGCAAAGACGGCCCCCAGTCCCAGGATTAAGGGAAGGGTCAGCTTGACGAAGCGGATAAAATCAGGATCAAACACATTGATTTTCAGTTTGTACCTGGCCCCAGCTTGTTTACCTCCCCAGATTTGCAGCAGGAAACTTCCCAGGAACGCTCCCAGCAGCACGCCCCAGGCAAAGCCCTCCAGTCCACGGGTTCGTCCCAGCCAGCCGCCCAGGATAATGGAGAAATTATAGACAAGTCCCGAAAGGGCCGGGACGAGGAAACGGAGGTTGACATGCTGAACTGCCGTCAAAATAGCCCCGGCAAAAAAGCACAGCTGGGCAGGAAGAATAATCCGGCAGTACCGCACAGCCAGTTTCAGGGTCTCAGGATTGGGATCGCTTCGGGACAGAGCGAGTATTAAGGGTTCGGAAAATACCCAGACGATAATGGTAGCGCCTATCAGGAGCAGAAAACAGGTAGTCAGGATATTAGAGAAGAAATCCCAGGATTTATGCTCTTTGCCTTGAACCAGGTAACCGGTGAAAACAGGGATAAAGGTAACCGACAGATAACCGGTGGAGATGAGATGATTGATAATATCGGGAAGCAGGAAAGCCAGATCGTAGGCGTTTTTGTCTGCATTAAGGCCTGCCAGGCCGGCCAGTAGTATTTCTCTGAATACTCCCAGGAACCTGCTCAACACAAGTGAGGCGGCAATAATCAAAGTGCCCCGCATGACGTCTGGCTTTTTCATATCTTGAAAAAACTCCTGCTTACTGCTGATAGCAAGTAAAACTTATGAGAAAATACCTTATCTCCCTCAGAAAATTTATTTTTTTAAAGGATGAATTTGTCTGCGATCATAGCTTTACTAACCTGCGTTTTCTTTAATAGTGTTCTGTCGGCAGCCGATAAAACGGACCGCCGGACGCCGTCCCTTAAGAAAAAAGAAGAAATCACTTCCCTTGGGTTAGGACTGCTGCCCCCCAGGCTTATTGCCGCTACCGGAAAACACCTTTGGATAGGATCCGCCATGGAAGAAAGATTCTACCAGGCGGGCAAGTTCGCGGGGAATTTTTTTGTCCCCCAACCGGCCCAGTTGAACCAGTTGCTGCGTGAATGCCCGTTTGAGGTACCAAAGAAATGCCAGGAGATGGTGGGAAACAGCTTAAACCTCACGCTCTTAGCTGAAATCAAATATAAGGTGGTAAAAAACAATTATAAAGCCAGGATAATTATTCACCACATTTCCGATACCAGCCTTTCTAAAACCATGTATACCCAGGTGCCGGTGAGCGAACCGTTTCAGTTTATTTCAAGGACCCTGTTAAAGGTGTTTGAATCTATTGCCGTCCCGGATCATTTTTTGTTAAAAGAGCTTCACAGTTTTCCCACTGTAAATATTACGGCCTATGGATGTTATGCCCTGGGATACAGGTATGTCGCCCAAAGCCGCTTCAAGGAGGCGTTCTACCCCCTTTTACGCGCTATGGAATTAGATCCGGTCTTTCCCAATCCCCTGGTCCAGCTGGGCAGGGCTTTTTTACTGACCGGAAGAATCGACAGCGCACTCCAGATCGTTGAAAAGCACTCTGTGAGAAAATCTTCATGGGAATTGGAATTGCTCCGCGCTGAGATATTGCTGAAAAAAGGCAAGCATGAGCAGGCGTTTATTGCCCTTAAGTCAGCGGAGAAAATGATTCCGGAGAGAACTTCCGATCTGGAATACGCTTTTGGAAAATATTATAAAAGCATATCCTCCGCCAGCCGGGGCATCTCCTATGTGATAGCGGCTATCAACCTGAATCCCTCGGTGCTGGAGTATTATCTGACTCTGGGAGAATTGTTTTTTATAACCAGGGAGTATCAGTCTGCCATTCCCTATTTTGAAAAATTAACCCGTCTGGCGCCTTCAAACAAGTATTACAAGCTTTACTATGCCATCGCTCTGCGGGAAAACAACCAGATTGGCATGGCGATTGATCTGTTAAAAGAGGTTCTGGAATCCCATCCGGACTTTTTTCCGGCCCGAGTTAATTTGGGAATAGTGTATTACCGTCTTGGATGGTTCCAGAAAGCGGAAAAGGCCTTTCAGGCAAACATTGAGCTGCACCAGGACACGATGAGTTCAGCTATGAATCTGGCCGTTCTCAAAATAAAATCCGGCAATATGAATCAAGGGGAGAAACTACTGGAACAGGTGCTGGATTATCAGCCGGACTCTTACCAGACTCTAGTCAATCTTGGTATGGTCGAGACGCGGAATGGAAAATACGCTGAAGCCGAGAAACATTTAAAAAAAGCCCTGGAAAAAGGGGGGACTGATACAACTATTCTGCTGGCGCTCGCTGAGGTTTACGGTTATCAGAAAAAGACGGACCGGGAATTTGAACTACTGAACAAGACCCTGGAAATTGACCCTGAGAACATAACGGCCCTCACCAGGCTGGCTCAATACTCCCAGAGGAACAATGAGTATTCCGAGGCCATTAATTACCTGATGGAAGTCATCGACCTTAATCCAGCGGCTTATCAGCAGAGGTTGATGCTGGCCAGATGCCTTTTGCAGGTAAATGATCGGGTGGCCGGATTAAAGCAATTGGAGTTCGTGGCTGATAATTTCACCCACTCACCGGAAATTCAAATCGTATTGGCCCAGAGTTATTTTGAAAACAGGCTGTATGGCAGCGCCATTACCACAGCTGAGCCTTTGCTCCATCAGAAAGCGGACAGGTTTGAATGCCACCTGATTCTGGGAAAGGCGTTTACCGAACAGATTATACAGAACCAGAACAGAAGACCAAATGCCGAAGAGTTGGCCGGGGGCCATCTGGTGAAGGCAGTAATGGAAAAACCCGAGGACTGGCGGGGCCATTACTGGCTGGGACGGTTCCAGAGGAGGGTGAGGAGGGATCACCTCAGCGCCAAAAAAAGCCTGGAGAGAAGTCTGAACCTGGCCTTATCCGGCAAAGATAAAGAACTCGTTAAAAGGGAGCTGTCAAATTTGTCGCTTTAGCCTGATTCCGGCGGTTTTCATGAAAGTATGCTGAAATTTGAGAAATAACAACAGCTATAGAAACAAACCTGTTTCAGGGCTTCTGGAAAAGATGGTCCTTCATGCCCTGTGGGTAGTGATATTGGCTGGTTTGTCCGGATTCGGCAGAGAACTGGAGGAGTTGGTACTAGACCACAAACCGGGAAGTTATCCCGCCCCGGTTTATTTGAAAGTTCTGACCGTTTATGAGGGAAAATTATATTACGAGCTTTCAGGAGAGAAACCTGCCCGCACCTCGCCCTTGTATAAGGGTATTATCCGGCTACCGTCCCCGAAAATCTACCGGCTGAGGTTTCTTTATGAAGATCCTTTTGGAGCGGAAAAGCATTTCGGTCCCTTTGAATACAAGCTGACACCTCCCAGGGGCTTTGCCCAGGAACTTCCCGTGCCCTCCGTGCCCGGAGGCATCTATGATTCCGTTATCGTCATCGAGTTCAACAAGCTGAGAGACGCGGACATAGTTTACGCCTTAAACGATTCCACGAAACTTTCCAAGTATGCCGGACAGAAGATAATGCTGGACACCACGGCCGTCCTTTTCTTTAAGGCCGTCTATACGGACCAGCTTTCCACAGACCTTTACAAAGAACATTATGAAATAATGCTTGTGGCACCCAAAGCTTATCTGGCCAGCAGGATGAGGAATTATAATTACAAGCCCAGATTAAAAGTAACCCTGGAAAAGGCCCATCAGGCCTATTATTCCCTGGACCCCCTGGCCCCCCTATCCGCTTTCACGCCGGTGAAGGACTTTATTTCCCTTCCCGAAGGCAAGCATGTACTACGGCTGTACGCCACAAATATCGCGGGTAAAAAGTCAGAAGTGAGAAGTTATCGTTTAACCGTGGACGCGACTCCGCCGGAAGTGAAGTATTTCGTAGATTCCCGGACAAGATCGGCAAAACTCAGCGCCAATGAGCCCGCCGGCATTTTCTATACCGTCGACGGCACGCCGCCAACATCCAGAAGCCGCAAATATGTAAAACCAATTCCTCTGCCGGAAAACGGAATTGTCCCCATCCGTTTTTTTGCTGTGGATACCCTGGGAAATGAATCGCCGTTGATTGGGTTCCGGGCCAGTGCGGACGACCAGCCTCCGGAAGTGACGGTGTCTCCCAAACCCGGCGCCTACGCAAAACCGCTATACGTGAAATTCGACTGTTCAGAATCCTGTTTTATCCGGTATACCCTGGACGGAAGCGATCCCGCCTTGAGCAGCAGGACCATCAGCGAGGCCTCCATGGACGTTCTCATTCAAAGGGAAGGAAAAAACGTGCTGCAGTACCTGGTAAAGGATGAAGCTGGAAACGCATCGGGCATTTTCCGTAAGGAATACATCATAGACACTAAACCCCCCAGCGTGAAATTCAAAATAAAACAGCTGGCCGATAGCAAGGATTTCAGCCTGGAACTTGAAAGCGATGAAGAGGCCAGGATTTATTTTACCCTGGACGGAACCACGCCAACCAGGAGTTCCAGCCTGTATGAAAAGGAGATGAGTATCAGTCCCGGAACCAAATTCACCTTCCTGGCCGTGGACTCCCTCAATAATCAGACAGCTCCGCAACTTCTGGAAGAGATCATCAAGTCGACGATTATGTTGTCGCCAATCGGAGGAATATATAACAAGCCGGTGACGGTCGCCATGCGGTCCCCGCGCGGCGACGCTATCAGGTGGAAGGCAACCAGGGATGGAAGGGCGTTTGAGGGACAGGAGTTTAAACGGTATGTTTCCCCGGTCAAGTTTACGTATGAAGGGGCTTATGTTCTCAGTTACCGCACTGAAGGCCCGGAAGGCGGGGGGAATATCCAGGAACAGATGTATATCATTGACAAGGAGCCCCCGCAGGTCACTCCCGTACTGGAGAAATCCGCGGTAGATTCTTCTTTTTATCTAACCTTCGAGACCAATGAACCGGCTAAAATATATTATACCCTTGACGGGACGGTTCCCGCCAAGACTTCCGCTCTCACCATAGGGTCCGCTTATCAGAAGGAAAAGACACGTATTGCCATCAGACGAAAGGGAAAAAGGGTGCTCAGGTATTTTTGCGTTGACCGGGCGGACAACCACTCCCCTCTCTACGAGTTGGATATGTTCTCCCCTCATGTCACCACCCATCCCCCTCCAGGCAGTTACCATTCCCTCATCTCTTTGAACCTTGTATCACAGGAAGGCAACACGGTCTATTACGGCCCGGACTCGGCCTCGCTTTCCTCCAAATCCGCTGTGTACACCAAGCCTCTTATCATAAAGCGCAGCAGGGAAATCTGGTTTTTTGCAGTGGATATTACCGGTTTCGCCGGACCTAAGCAGAAGGCTGTGTACCGGTTGAATTTTCCTCCCGATCCCCAATTCAGGTTTCCGGAGAGGATAATGGCCGGTGAAGAAATTACTTTGGACGCGGAACTCAGTGTAGATGAGGAGAGTTCATCCGACATGCTCCTCTACAGGTGGGACCTGAACGGGGACGGGGTATTCGACACGGATTTCAGACACCCTTCCCAAATCAGGACCAGGTTTAATGTCCCCGGTATGCACAGCGTGGTGCTGGAAGTTAAAGATTCGCAGGGGCTTGTCGGCACCATAAAGGAGTCGCTGAAGGTATTCAAACGATGTCCGCCAGACATGGTGAGCATCATCACTCCGGAACACAGTTTCTGTATAGAGCGTTTTGAATGGCCCAACAGGGAAGGATCTGTTCCCTTGGGTAACGTAAACTGGGCGGAGGCGTCAATGTTATGCCTGGAGAAGGGCAGGCGCTTGTGCAGAAGAGAAGAGTGGCGGCATGCCTGCATGGGAAAATGGGAGTATTTCTTCTCCTATGGAAATGTGTACAGGCAGGGCCTTTGCAATACCGAATCGGGAGAAGTGACCATGTCGCGGGAAGCTTCCGGGTGCGTCAGCGCAGAAGGGACCTATAACATGGTGGGCAATCTCTGGGAATGGGTGGAGGGTTATCAGGATGGACAGCATATAATCATGGGGGGAGGAAGCCGGCAGCATTCAGCCTCCTCCTGTGACCTGTCCTTCCCCAGTAAAATAAGCTCAAAGTCAAAGTTGGTGGGATTCAGGTGTTGCCAGTGAAAAGAAAGCGGCGGGTACCTCGCCAAAGGTTTGGGAAGATGAAATTAGGATGTAGAAAGAACGGTATCATCATTGCGAATCCACCGTTAAAGAGCACTATGGCAAGGCCTGAGACTGCTTCGGCCGCAAGCGGCCTCGCAGTGACGGTGGATGAAGCAATCTCTCTCTCCTCCATTCCTCCATTACTCCATTACTCCATAGTTGCAATATTTCTGTGCCTGTGCCTGTTTTCGGTTGTCCGGCCTGAGGAAAGCGCCGCGGATTTGCTCTTCAATGACGCTGTGGACAGGTATTTTGAGCCTATTATTGTCTCCGAAATCATCGATGACCGAACCCCCCGCAAGATAATGGAAAACTACCGGGAGGAAAAATTCCGTTCCGCGGTGGTGGATCTCCGGCGTCTCATTAAGCTTCACCTTCCGGATGGTCGCGCGGATTTATACCGCTTCATGCTGGCGGAATGCTACTACCAGCTGGATCTGCATGAGTTGGCGGCTAAGGATTACAGACGGGTCCTTAAATATTATCCCAATACCAAATTCAGGGCGGAAGTATTGTTCCGTCTTGTCCAGGCCTATTACGCTTTGGAAAATCTTGATTTCGCGATTAAAGCCTATAAAAAATTATCAAAGATATATCCCGGGCACCAGCTGACCTCGGGAGGAGCCTTCATTTGCGCCAAGGCCCTGATTCAAAAAAGGAATTATGCCAAAGCAACCCAGGTGCTGGGAAGGGTGAAGTCTGACTCCCCCTTTCATCGTTCCGCCAGGTTTCTCCTGGCCTTATGCTGGGTATGGCAGGATGAGGTAGATGAGGGCATCGAGACGCTGGAAAAGCTGGCATCAGATCCCGGGGACCAGTGGTTTAAAAATGAGTGCCTGTTGACCATAGGCCTGCTCTATCATCAGCGGGACGAGCATCAGAATGCCTTAAAATTTTATTCAAAGATTCCGGCGGCCTCTCAGCAATTTCCCCTGGCCAGCCTGAAGAAGGCCATGGTCCATCTGTCCAAACAGGATTATCAGAAGGCCATTGCCAGCGCAGGACCCGTGCTTGAAAACCAGGACTACTTTTTCGAAGCCTCACTGGTGCTCTTAGACGCCTATTGGGGGCTCAGAGACAGCGCGAACGCCTCGATCGTGAG
>JBHPJW010000078.1:0-10189 GCA_042567505.1 Fibrobacterota bacterium | reverse complement strand
GGACTGAGTTCATGGCGCTGGAAAATGGATATCATGGAGAGTCGGCCGCGGCCCTGGGAGTGAGCCATCTTGGCATCTACCGTGACCAGTACGCAGCGTTGCTGCCGGATGTGCGGTTTATCAACGGAGTTCCCTATGTGTGCGGCAGGGGGGATCCCTTGTGGGCGGATTGCGGTGAGGCCTGGGGCTTTATTGAGGCCCAGTTGGAGGAAAGAGAAAAGAATCTGGCGGGCATTATTCTGGAACCGGTGTTACAGGGCGCCGGTGGGATGCGTCTGTACAGCGCGGCCTTCCTGAGAAAAATAAGGAAATGGACAAAAGCCCATGATGTATATCTGATTGCTGACGAAATAATGACAGGATTCGGAAGGACAGGGTACGACCTGGCATGTAAGCACGCAGAAATTGCGCCTGATTTCATCTGTCTGTCCAAGGGGCTTACTGCGGGCTGGCTTCCCTTTTCGTGTGTATTGACGTCCACGGACACGTATCAGCTTTTTTATGATGACTATGAGAAGGGCAAATCATTTTTACATTCGAATACCTATTGCGGTAATGCTTTAGCGGCAGCAGTGGCCCTGGAAACTCTCCGGGTTTATGATGATGAGGACATTTACGCAAGGGTGAGGCAAAACCAGGAGCATTTGTTGGCCTGTATGAAGGAAGCTGCGGATCGCACGGGGCGTTTGAAAAATGTTCGTGGCATAGGGGCTGTGGCGGCCGCTGATCTGGATTTATCCGGGGATGTAAAGGACAGGCGTATGGGATACCGGGTGTTTCAGGAGGCAGTGAAACTTGGCGCTCTGCTGCGGCCCCTGGGAAATACCCTGTACTGGTTTCCACCTTTGAATACGGATCGCACCGTTATTGAAGACTTAAAAGAAATTACGATAAAAGCGATAAATACAACAACAGGGGTAGTTTAAATTATAAATTAAGGAGTTTTAAGGTTGGCCCGAAGCGAACGTTTAGCATAACCTGAAATTGCTTTTAAGCTCAGGTCAACCACCTGGAGTAGGATTATGATACATCAGTTTAACCTTTGGATAATTTCGGTGTTTACGATGACGGGATTATGCTATTCCGCCGAAGTTAATCTGGGGCTGAAAGGAGGCGGCAGCCTGCAACATATGTGGGGGATTGACGCAGGTTTCTCCCAGGTGATAGTAGGCGGTTGCGGGGGGATTTTTACCCGTGTGAAGTTTATGGAGATGTTTGGCGCCCAGTTCGAAGTCCTCTATACCATGAAAGGCGGAAAGACCTCGGAAGCCCTTTCGCCTGACACTCTCCTGACAGGCATGATCGCTCAGAGGAGTTTTAGCAGGAGGACAATGCTTACCTATGTGGAGGTTCCTCTGATATTTAAAATTTATGCTCCGGGATACCCAAATTCCAATCCCCATATTCTCATCGGCCCGTATTATGGTTATCTGATGAGCCGTGACAAAGAAGACAAATGTACACAGACCCAGGGCAGTAATGTAGGCGCGTGCGACAATAGGACCCCGGAGATGGATGAACCCATGGGACCTGCGAATGATAATGATTACGGGTTGACGCTGGGAGGCGGATTTGATTTCGGCCTGGGGACCTTTGATCTTCGCTACACTATCGGATTCAAGACGGTGGAAAAATCAAGCGATGATGACTCCCGTACGGGAACACTTTCCGTCATGATGGGTTTTTTACTTTATTGATATGGAAAGCCTTTTTTGGGTGGAGCAAGGATGTGATTCGGATGCATGAGGATTTCTTTATTAATACCTATGGAAAGAGGGACTTCTCCCTGGCACGTGGAAAAGGTTCCTATGTGTGGGATGAAGACGGTAAAAAGTATCTGGACTGCGTCACCGGTATATCAGTGAATGCCCTGGGACATTGTTATGATCCTGTAGTGCGGGCTATCAAAAATCAATTAGACCTTTTTTCTCATGGAAGCAACCTGTATTTGATGAAGTCCCAGCAAGAACTGGGCAAGGTACTGGTTGAAAATACTCCCCTAGATCGTGTTTTTTTCTGTAACAGCGGAACGGAAGCTGTGGAAGCGGCCATCAAGTTTGTCAGGAAGTATTGGGACCAAAAGGGTAATAATGGACGGTATGAAATCATATCTTTTGAGAATTCCTTCCATGGCAGAACTTACGGGGCTCTGGCTGCTACCGGACAAGAGGCATTAAAACAGGGTTTTGGTCCCTTTCCAGAGGGCTTTACCTGTGTGCCCGTAAACAATCAGGAAGCGTTGAAAGAAGCCGTCACTTCCCGTACTGCGGCAGTGATAGCGGAACCGGTGTTGGCGGAAGGAGGGGTTATCAGCCTGGAACCGGAATTCATTTCCGTTCTCTCTCAATTACAGGAAAAGGGTATACTTCTCATCTGTGATGAGATTCAGACTGGACTGGGCAGGGCTGGAGAGCTGCTTGCCAGCGTGGGGATGGGATTGCGTCCGGACGTGGTTACCCTGGCCAAGGCGCTGGGCGGAGGCTTGCCCCTGGGAGCTGTCCTGGTGAAGGAGTCGATTGCCGCCTGCCTGAAAAAGGGTGATCATGGCTCTACTTTCGGAGGAAATCCTGTGGCCTGCGCGGCTGGCCTGGAAGTGCTCAGGAGTATCCTGGAATCCGGGTTCCTTTCAGAAGTAAGGGAGCGGAGTGATTATTTACGGAACAAACTCCAAACCTGGGCCGTTTCTCATCCCGGATCCGGATTCAGTATGCCGGTCCTTGGCAGGGGTTTTTTAATTGGCATGCATTATGCCGGAAATCTGGACGATTTCATGCTTGCATGCCGGAAACAGGGCCTTTTACTCTATCGTGCCGGCAAGGAGATAATCAGGCTATTGCCCCCCTTGAATATAAGCAATCCGGAGATGGATGAAGTTGTTGAAAAAATGGATAAAGCTGTGGTACAATTGCAGAAATCATGAGGTAAGGGTAGTATGGCGAAGAATTACCGGAAGATAGAGCGGACCTATAACACGGATGAAGTGATTTTTTCCGAAAATTCTGAAAGCGATGGGATGTACATAATTAATTCGGGGCAGGTCAGTGTGTTTAAAACTCTGCAGGAAGGCGGGGAATCTAAGGAAATGGAGCTTGCCAGAATAGGACCAATGGGAATGTTCGGTGAAATGGCGGTAATTGACGAACATATGCGGTCCGCTTCTGTGAAGGCGCTGGAACCTACTAAAGTCACAGTCATCACCAAGGAAATGTTTGATGACCAGTTGGCGAAATTACCATCCTGGGTGGTAACCATGATAAAGCTGCTGGTGGGCAGGATTCGCCTGACAAATGATAAATTGCGGAAGATGATAAATGAGCAAAAACAGGTCTCTATGGGTGGAGGCGATTCGGAAGACCTTATCAAGGTCGGAGAAGAAATCAAAGAACAGGAGCCTCAGGAAGATGCGGCCCGGGATCAGTCAGACGGTAGCGCTGAGAAAGAACCCGAGGCTGAATCCGAATCCCAGGCCGGGGAAGAAGAGGCTGATTCAAAAACAAGGCAGCAGACTGAACAATTGCTGCAGGAACTCGATTTTTAAGCATCCGCTAATTGATCTCCATTACTTTTCAGAGATTATCGCTTCCGGGCCCGGTAACCGAGATGGCTGTACCTAACTTTGCATAACTTAGTATCTTTGTAAAAACGTTTTTAAAACAGGTTCATCATGTCCAAGAGAAAAAAAGTAGTATTAGCCTATTCAGGGGGGCTGGATACCTCCGTGATTATTCCCTGGTTAATTGAAAATTATGACGTAGATGTGGTGGCTTTTGCCGCGGACATAGGTCAAGGGAAAGTCGAAGTGGAACCTCTAAAGAAGAAAGCGCTGAAAAGTGGGGCAGTTAAATGTATTGTCAAAGACCTGCGGCGTGAGTTTCTCACTAACTTTGTCTGGCCGACTTTAAAAGCCGGGGCCAGGTATGAGGGAAATTATCTGCTGGGAACTTCCATGGCTCGGCCGCTTATAGCAAGACACCAGGTGATGGTCGCAGAGCGGGAAGGGGCTTACGCGGTGTCTCATGGCGCCACCGGGAAAGGCAATGATCAGGTGCGGTTTGAGCTTACCTACATGGCCATGAATCCCGGGCTGAAAATTATCGCTCCCTGGAAAGATCCCAAATGGAATATTCACTCCCGGGAGGAGGCGGTTGATTATGCCAGAAAGAGGAAAATTCCCCTAACCGTATCAAAGAAGAAGATATACTCAGAAGACGGTAATGTATGGCATCTTTCCCACGAAGGCGGAGAACTGGAACATGTTGACAGGAAGCACGCTTTTGAAATGTTGAGATTGTGCAGACGCCCGGAACAGGCTCCGGCCAAACCAGCCTTTGTCACCATCGGTTTTAGCCAGGGTGAGCCAGTGTCGCTTAACGGGAAAAAGACTGCTCCCGTCGCGTTGGTGAACCAACTGAATGCTCTCGGGGGCAGGCATGGTTGCGGAATCCTGGACATGGTGGAAAACCGGCTGGTGGGAATAAAGTCCCGTGGGATATACGAAACTCCGGGAGGCAGGATTCTCTACCATGCTCACCAGTCGCTGGAGCAGTTGGTGCTGGACAGGGATACTCTCCAGTATAAACAGACTATAGCTCAGAAATACGCACAGATGGTATATGACGGCCTTTGGTATACGCCCCTCAGGCTGGCGCTGGACAAATTTGTGGATTCAACTCAGGAGTCCATGACTGGCAGTGTTACAGTAAAGCTATATAAAGGGAATGTCAGTACGGCAAAAATGGGCAGCCCTTTTTCGTTGTATAATCCGGAACTGGGAGGCTTCTCTGATGTGGAAATGTATGATCAGAAGGACGCTGCCGGATTTATCAGGTGTCTGGGACTGCCCCTGAAGACCCGGGCCATGCTGCTTGGGAAGAAAGCCTCTGGAAGCTCTTAGGTGTCATTACCCGCCAAGGAGGCAGTGTCAAACCCTCAAAGACTGTCATGCCGGGCTTGGCCTGCCACGGCGACAGCCGGGACCCGGCATCTAAGGCCTGGATTACACAAGGTCTTCACCCATTAGCGAGAATAATACTCCTCCTTGGCCCTTTTGGTAATTTCTGAAATAAAGCCTGCTTTGCTGTTGGTGTAGGCGATCCTGTCGGAAGCGTTTCTTTCAGCAATGTTTATTTTCAGGGACTGGTATACCATGGCGGTTTCAGGGTGTTCCCTCAGATAATCACGGAACAACAGTCTGTCCCAATGTTCAAAATCTTTTTCCACCATATGGATATGGTGAGTGCGGTTTCCTCCCGAGTCTCTCTTGATGAACCAGGCGTAATAGGGTGGAATATCATCTCCCCAGCTTGGCCTCCAGAAATAATCGTAATTCTGGGCCTGCAGGACAGGCACAATTTCACTCTTTGTTTTTTCTAAAGAGGTGACTTCCACCAGCATGTCTATGATAGGTTTGGCCCACAAGTTGGGAACTGCGGTGCTGCCAAAGTGTTCTATTCTCGTAATGAGCTTGTCCGGCAGGCAGGAAAGCAAATGCTGCTTTTCATATTCGAATTTTTCCGGCCATACGGGATCATAGGGAACTATGGATACGGTTTCCTGGACTACTCTTCTAAGGCGTTCTTGAAATGTTTCCATGACATGCCGGGCAGGTTTTTCCGGTGCTGGTCCTGTGGGAATCCAAATTACTTTAAATTTTATAGATTTTTAACTCCCTATTTCAAAATGCCTGAAAACATGTCTTCTTTGGAGCCAAACAGTGTTGGTGTGATTCTACCCGCCGCCGGCAGGGGCGTTCGCTGTGGAGGAGACTTTCCCAAACAATTCATCAACCTGGGAGGGCAGCCTCTTTTTACCTATTCACTGGAAACATTCTCATCACTGAAAGAGGTCGGGGAAATAGTCCTGGTTCTTCCTGAGGAGCATATGAATGAATATACAGCTCTGGCGGATACTTATCTCAAGCTGAAAATGACGCGCGGGGGTGGCAGAAGATGGGAATCGGTCCAGAACGGTTTCAACAGTTTATCCCATGGCAGCAAATATGTTCTTATACACGATACAGCACGTCCCTTTATTCCCCGTTCTGTTATCCGTCGATGTTTGGAATACCTGAAAGAGGGGAAAGATACCATAACCGCGTTGCCAGCCGTAAACACGGTTAAAGACGTCCGGGATGACAGGATTAAGAAAACACTGGACAGGAACAGGCTGATTGAGGTGCAAACCCCTCAGGCGTTTCACAGAGAAACCTTGAAAAGGGCCTATGATATCTTCAGGGAACGCGATGAAGATGGCCAGGATTCCTTTACTACTGATGAGGCGGGGCTGGTTGAATCAATAGGTCTGCCTGTTTATTGGACTCCGGGGAGCAGGTTCGCTCATAAGATTACTGATCAGGAGGATCTCAAATGGGCGGAGTGGATGATGTGTAGAATAAGGAAAGGAGAAATAGCTCTGGATGATTAAAGTAGGCATAGGTCAGGACAGCCACCGGATAATTGAAGGGCCGGGAACCAAACGGCTTCTTTTGGGTGGAGTAGGTTTTGAAGAAGGATTTTATCTGGACGGCAACAGCGATGCGGATGTGGTGCTGCATTCGGTAACCAATGGGATTTCCGGAATAACCGGAATTCCGGTTTTGGGGGCGCAAGCTGATGAAATGTGCAGGAATGGAATAACCGACTCACGTTATTATCTTGAGCGCGCGTTACAGGATCTGGAGCGAATGGATTATCAAGTTGCGCACATTTCAATATCCATAGAGTGCCGGAAACCAAGGATAATGCCGAAGGTAGATGAAATGAGGGGATCTATTGCTGAAATTGTTTCCCTAACCTGCTGTGACGTGGCGGTTACTGCAACTTCGGGCGAAAACCTTAGTGATTTCGGAAAGGGTCTGGGTATTCAATCGATTTGCGCTGTAACTGCTCGAGTCAGGGAAAAAAAAATAGATCACCAGTAATAACAGTCAGATAAATTAAACGGAAACTCGTCCTCTAATTACCCCAAAAACACAAAATGCTATAGTAATTTCTTCCGTTATGCCTAAAACGGGTGAGAAAGACCAATTGGTTGATGCTTCTGCGATGGATTCCAGGGCACTCCCCACAATATTCTGTTCTGTCATTACTAAGAAAAGATTGATCCGGACCGGATAAACTGTATTTTAAAAACTGTGAAGAGAGTTTTTCTTACCATTATAATTGGATTCGGCGGGATTGCCCTCTGGTTATTGTATTCCTCTCAGGCTTATCGCATTCACTCATCATCTGAGGTTCAGGATCTCAAGACCGCATTGGACTTGCAAAGTGATTCCATCGCCTTGCTGGATATGGATATCAGCAGATTACTGAGAACGTCGTCTGGTACCAAAATCGCGAGTGCCGAGCTCGATTCCCTTTCTTCGGTTCAACGGGCATTACAGGAAAGATATGATGCTGTCAGGAAGGAATTGGCAGCTGCAATTGACAGTAAGCAGAACTTTAATATTAAAAGGATTGTACTGGCGTTTATCCACAAGATAGGATGGGTTTATTCCGGGTTGGGGCTATTGGTGCTTGCCGGCATTTTATTATTAATACTTGTAAGAAAGAATTTGTTCAGGGCGTCCTCCAGGCAGGCCCCTGTATCACCGGCGCCGAAACAATTGAGAAAAAAGGGGGATTCTTCGCCGGATATGTCTTCCAATTTTCAACAGGCGGTTCGGGATATTGCCGCTATCACGAGAAACAACAGATTAGACGGGACCTCTCCAGGCTATGGAAATACTGAAGGTATTGAGACCAGTGTCCGGGTTCAGAGGCCAGCGCATTACCCTGGTAAAAAAACTGCTGAGGAGGAATTGAAAATTAAGGGTACTCAGAGAATGGATATACCCGAAGTATCCGTACCGGTTTCGCATCTTGATAAGGGAACAACGGATGGTTCTGGAGCCGGGGAAGGAGAATTGGATACTTCTTTACCAATTCTGGAAAGCAGGTCCGAATCAGGAAAAGTCCTTGCAGAAAATGACGATATCAGTAATGACGGGCATGCAAAGGACACAAACGGCTCTCAAGGCCAAACATGGGATCGCTATGAGAGAGAAAGCCATCAGAAGGCCGCGGTCGTTAAACTGGCCAGGCGTGGAAGTACAAGTTCGGAAATTTCTAAACGGCTTAAAATCAGTCAGGACGAAGTTGAACTTGTAATTAGGGCCAGCCGGGAAAGCGTCTAGAAATTGTAAGTGAACTTAGAAAGCAAACCACCTTCAGGTTCTTCACCTTCCGTGTCTACATCGGAACCGCAATTAGTTCCAGGCAGCACCTATATCGGGACAGTAATCAAACGTCTGAAGAAGGACCTTATTGTCCAATTAGCCCAGGGAGCCCTGCGCATTCCCTTAGATATTCAATTGCCTCCGGGAAGCAGGGTTCAGATAACACAGGATCCTTCCGGTCTGGTTCTTTTAAAACCCCTGGATGTTGGGGCTGAAGGCAGAGAACTCCAGGGCGATTCGGTAACCGGCAGGAGCCTGAGGGGGGAACAGCTTTCCGTCCTGCTTGATGTATCCTTTGCCGGGGAGAAAAAGGATCGGGCGCCAAGGCCTGAGAAGAGAGCAGCCGAGAGGAATGTCGCTTCAGATTATGTTTCATTTAACCGGGGCAGGCCGGAGGATATATCTTTTCTTGGCAGAATCATATCTGTTCTGTCTCAAACGAGCAGAGAACGTTCTGAACCGAGGCCTGCGGAAACCGGACAGTTACCCAATAAGTATTTAGTTGAATCACGCGGCCACCGGTTCAAAGTATTGTCCTGGGCCTCTTTGGAGAAAGGGCAATTCGTTCACTTCCATCTGGATAAATCAGGAGACAATTTTTTTCTAAGGGTACTCGACCAGAATCAAGCTGTCCCGGAAAAGCTGCAAACATTATTGGGAGGGGCAGGAAAGGAATATCACCCGGCTTTCCGCCTGGTTTACGATTATCTGCTTCCACTGTCTCAGGAGCCCTATTTCCCGAAGGTGGTAAAGGACTTCGGTGAACTGGTAAAAGCATCAGGGATTATTGCACGTCCACCAGGCGAGGAACCGGCCGCAGAAAAAAAAAATGCCCCTGCTGTTTCTTCCGCACCAACCGATCTGCCACCCTCATCGGAGACGGTTGAACCAGGTTCTGATGTTTCTCCCAGGATAGCGGGTGAATCAGAATTTCCCGCCGGGGAAAGGCTTAAACCGGATGGGGGGGCGTCAATACCAATGGAGTTGTCCGCGGAAGGGGAAGCCATACGGCGGCCCTTTCTGGAGGACCAGTTAGATAAACTGTTATCAGTTTTTCTGAAATTTCCCCGTGATCAGGCTATGCCCCGGGAACAGGCGGTCATATGGTCCAAGGTTATTCAAAATCCCTTTTCCGCCCTACCTTTTCTGGACAGTTTTGTGCCAGTGGTGCCGGAAAGGCCGGAAATGTCCCCGGATCAGATGAGAACGGTTCCTCTTCTCTTAACCGAGGGCATGGAGCTTTCTCCTGTGCGTACGGACCTGTTTCCCCCTGAACTAAATCTGCCTGAACGGTTTAGCCTGGCTGAGTTTTACCAGTTCCTGGACAGACAGGATGAAATGGGGAAACTTGAGGTAAATCTCAAGATGCAAAAATTTGTGATGCAGGCCCTGCAGTCTGAACTGGCTGTTGACCAGGAAAGTTCTTCAGGAGATGGCCAGTTCGGCTATTACAGGCACGAAGACGTTTGGCGGGGCATAAAATTCAGGTGGAAACAACACAAGAGACGGCAGGGTGAAGAGGGAAAGCCCAAGCCTGTGAATTTGAATATAACCACTGAGACAAAAAATATGGGCAAAGTAGTGCTTGATGCGGTACTGGATTCGGCCGGAACCAGGCTGCATTTCCAGAACCGCAAGGGCGACGTGCGGGAATTACTGGCTCAGGAAATCCGGGAACTTGAAAGACAACTTGCTCATCTGGATTTTAAGGTGGAATCCTGGGAATATTCTCTTTTGCCTGAGGAGCCGGAACAGGAAGCATTTCCCATAATCCCCCAGGGCGTACAGGGAAAAAGAAAGAGGGATGACGGACATTTGGATATCAGAGCCTGATAAGACGTGTTGCGTACATGTTGTGAGGGATGGGGATTATGTCCCAACGGATAAGCCTGTTACTGGGCTGACGAAGGTACCCGGTATCTTACCAGCGCCTGGTCACGCCGGGAACCGGGCTGGGGCTCTATTCTCTTCATC
>JBHPJW010000077.1:0-10341 GCA_042567505.1 Fibrobacterota bacterium | reverse complement strand
TGAAGATTATGCTAATTTAGCTCACTCTTAATAATGATTCGGATTATTTGATTGAAGCGTTGACACTACAGCGGTTAAGCAATATAAAAGGAAGGTTGACATCGGGTTGTAAGATGCATATCAGCAGATTTTTTTTTGCAGGAGGAGAGTAAAATGGGTTTTCGTCGCAAGGCGTTTTTTAAACGTTTTTCTGCTTTTTTATTTGCAGTTTTTTTTCTTGGCGTTATCACATCATATGCCCAGGCTCCATACCGGTATGATGCCCGGCACGAAGACACCGTAAGGGTTCTCATTCTCTACAACACCGCAATAGGAAGTAATCCTGCCGGCGATTGTCCTTCTCCCGGCCCCAACGGCATAACCGAAGGCGGTGGCTTGTGTTATTCCGGCACACACAACTTTGGCACCAGGGCCAGAGATATGGTAACTACGGCCATTGAAGGCATTAATCCTGCCAACATAATTGTCATGCAGACTGATCTTCTGACATCCTGGACCATGGTTGAGAATTTCTGGCCCGGCATGCTTCCTCATGTTATTGTCCATATCCAGGCGGGCTGGTACACCTGTAATGGCGGGTATATTGTAGACATTCTCCAGCAAGCCGTTGATAACGCCGTGGGCGTTGTATCAATAGGTGATGATGCGGCCTGGACAGCCAGGGATGTTTTTGGGTTTACCCAGGTTGCAAATAACGGAGCGCCCATGGGCTGGGGGGGCGACTATGAACCCTTATGGATTGAAATGGACAGGGGTATGGATACCCTCCAGGATCCAGGTATTGTCCGCAATACTGTGGATCATATTTTAAATGGAAACAAGTTGTTCTTTAAGCCTTATGCCACTGATGGCCGCTGCACCGCCGACGCGGATGTATTCACAGCGGCCCCCGCCTATCTGGACCATCTGTTTTTCTTCGGCTCCCAGAGAGGTATAGAGGGTGGTGACACCACTGGGAATCTGACCCCGCTTACCACACAAAATTTCAACGCAATTTCAGCCTTTGGAAGCGAGACCCGTCGCGGCGTCAACCTTTCCTTCGAGCCCCAGTTCATAGAAAATGAAACCGCGGCCTGGCAGATAATTTATGATGCCATAATTTGGGCCTCATTTGCGCGCTGGGGATTTACACTTCCTCCCCCTTACATGGTTCCTCCCAGCACCAGTTTTCCCTTTCAGCAATCGGTAACTATTCAGCATATTCTCCCGACCGCCGGCATTTATTACCAGGTTAACGGAGGGGGGTTCCAGTTGTACACCAACCAGCCCATAGTATTTACCGCAACCACGGTAATCGATGCTTATGCGGCCCAGCCGGGATGGATTAACAGCGATACGGTTTCCCAGACCTACACTAAACTGCCGGGAAATTCTCAGCTCACCTTGAGGAAACCAGACGGCACACTTTTGGGGGGCACTGTCTATTTATCCGAGATTGAAAACTCCTTTGTGATAGAGATCCAGACAGCTTATCCCGAGCTGACAGAGATATATCCTGCTGTCCTCACGCTGACGGCCGGCGATCAGGAAAACGTCACCCTTTCCAGCCCGCAGCTGGTTGCGGACGCCCTGGTCTTTACCGGTACACAGTCACTGACCTTCGCCGCGGCATCCGCCAGCGACGGCAGCATCCAGTCCTCGCCATATGACACGCTGTGGGTGGGGTGGAATAATCCCATAAACACCAGTGACGTGGTAGCCGCCTCAGTGATAGTCCGTCCCCAGCCTCAGCAGAGCCTGGTGTATTTTTCCGATGCTGCCGGAAATCCCCTGGGCGCTGACCTCACAGGCAATGAGACCGTGCTCTACGTGGTGGTTGAGGACCAGACCATTGACCCGAGCCGTGCCGCTGAATACGTGGTCACCATCCAGAACATTCCCCTGCCGGGCGTCAATCTGGGCATACCCGACGTGGAGACCACAGGCCTTACCTTACTGGGACCTGGTTCTGACGGCAGGATTAAGTACCTGGCCACCATCCCGCTTTCCCAGGGAGCGGCCGCACCCGGCGATGGCACCCTGCAGGCGATCCTTCAGGACCAGATAACAGCCAGTTATGCGGACCCGGTGGACCTGGACAACAACACCGCCCAGGTCGGGTTCGGCATCCGCACAGAACTGCCCGGGATACTGGTTTTTACCAATTCTGATTACACCCTGCCGCTGACCCTCGCCGCGGGGGGGCTGTGGGACGCCAGTCAGAACGCAGTGTACCTGCAGTACACCGATGACTCCCTGGACGTGAGCATAACAAAAAAAAGTTACCATCACTGTCCAGAGCACCGACGCGCTTGGTAACATCATCACCGATACCGACACCCTGCGCATGACCAACCTCAACGGCAGCACCTGGTACATACCCGTCCCTCTTATGGATTATCCCGTGGCCACGCCTTATAACGGCCGCCTGGAATTTTATTTCAAGGGGGTCATTACCGCCACTGTGCAGACCCACCGCAGCGCCACGGCTGAGCAGTTTGACGGCGGCCAGGCCAGCGCCTCCCTGACTACGGCCTATCCCAACGTCACAGAGAGCGTGACCCTCATCGACCCGTCCACCGGCGGCACCGTTACCCGCAGAACAGACTCTGTGCAGGTGTGCGTGGAGGATCAGGTTTTTTCCACCGCCCAGGTGGACGCGATAACCCTCTATAACATCGAATGCCAGAATTCAGGCGATCAGATACCGGATGTGATCCTATATCAGCTGGACTCCGCCTCCACCTCCTACTGCGGCTATGTCAATAAGACAGAGGCCCAGTCCAACTCCATTTCCAACGATACCCTGGCCTGTCAGAACGGCGACCTGCTCACCGCCAATTACATTGACCCTGTTTACGGTACCGAGGCTTCGGTCACGGTAAGCCTGGTAAATCCCGTGCCTGTGCAGATCTGGTTCTCCGACCTGGACGGCAATGTGATCACCAGTTACCCGGAAGGCATGAGCACCAGCAAATTCATGGTGTGGGTAATTGCCGAGAGCGCTAATCTCAACGCCCAGAACCAGCTGAATGTCACCCTGACCTCCGGCAGCGGAGACCAGACCGTGGTCACCGTCACGGAAACCGCCGTGGCCAACCAGACCTTTGTAGCCGAGGTGGAATTTGGCTTTTCCAATGCCATCAACCCCGCGGACAACGTGATAGAAGGCCTTATCGATCCCAACCTGGTGATTAACCAGGATGTGGTAACGGCCAGTGTGGGCGGGGGGAGCGGCTCGCTTACCATCACCGCCGCTTATGTGCCCATAACCAAGACCTGGATAATAGACGGCAATGCCGACGGCAAGGCGGACTCCATATACATAGAATTCGCCGCTCCCATAGCTGAGGTCCCCGATCTTATCACCTCCATCGACTGGCCTTCCGAGGGCGACCAGTCCCTTTCGGCCACGTCGGACCTGGCTGAAATACAGATGGTAGCCGGTACCAACAACACCCGGATAGTGGTGGTCCTGACCGGCGATCCCTTTCCGCAGGACGCGACCCAGGCAGGCGCCGTGCAGCCTTCCCTCGTGCTTCCGGACAACAACCTGTTTCAGGGACAGGCGTCATTCATCCAGGACAGCATCGGCCCGGTGGTGGTGTCCGCGGTAAAATATCCCTCCGATCTGGACCGGGACACTGTTTATGAAGCCGGGGAAATGATTCACCTCATTAATCCCGATACTCTGCTCATACTCTTCTCTGAACCTCTGGTGCGGCTGGCAGGCGGCAGCTGGGATTCCCTTTTAATTTTTGTGCCCGGCGGCTGCGGGGGAACAGGGTTCGAGTATCCCCTCATTACCTATGAGGAGCCCATACAGCTCCCGAACGGTACATGGCAGTTTGTGGTCTCCAACAAGCCCAACGTCATGAAGCCAAAGGCTGAGGACTGTCTCTACTTCAATCCCGACGCCCCGTTCACAGACCTGTACTCCAACGGTACCGCGGAAAAACCCGTATCCATAGAAGGGATGGACTATCCCGAAATGATCTACGACTCGGACATCTACAATGGCGTGGAGGGCTTTGATTTCTCCAACCCCCAGTCCATCATCACCCTGGGCGAGTTAAATCCCGCCGGAGTCCTCGAGGTGCCGGGACTGCTGCCGGTGTTTGATCCCGTTACAGGGCAGGCCATTCAGGATCCGGCCACCGGCATGCCGGTGTACCGTAAAAGGTGGTTCCAGCCTCAACACCTGAATCCCGACGGCACGGTCAATGAGTTGGCGCAGGCGGTTTGTAACAACACGGAAGAGGCCGTAGCGGACGTGGTCCCCTACCCGGAAAACTGCCTCTCCACCGTATTTGTGTATTCAGAAACGCCCTACACCGCCAAAATAATGATTTACGACCATCTGGGAAAATTTATTCACCAGTCCACCCAGAAATTCGGATACTGCGGAGAAATGAACAATCCCTACCGCAACAAGCCCGACGGGTTTCTGAGCTTCCTAGTCTGGAACCAGAAGGAAGACCTGAACCAGACATACGTGAAAGACGGCGTGTATATATGGAAAGTAAAGTATGAGTATCCCGGATACCCCTCTTTCACAGGCTACTACCGGCAGGGAATTGTAAGAACCATCGAACCCACCGCCGGCTGCGCCACAGCTGCTTATTAGACAGCTGCCTGGAGGGCAGTACAACTCCCGGACGGCAAAAACAGCTCTTCTAACCGACACATCCTCCCGGTCCTGCAGAGGATGCGGCACCGGGATTTTTTCTTCTTCCATTTTGCCATTATGCGCTAAAATAACAACCTTTTTTTATTGCATCTCTTATATAATGATGGGAAACTTAAAGTGAGTACATTATTGGTGGAAACTAATTTTCCCGGTTAAGGATATGTTAGATCAAATAATTCAATGTCTGTCCTGCGGAAGGGTAAAACAAGGAGATAATTCCTGGATTTACCGGGAGATCAGTCCTTTTCAAAAGGACATAAGCCACACCTATTGCAGCCAATGCATTCAGAGCCTGCAGGACAAGTTGATGACCGCCAGGGAGTTCAAAAAATGGGATTTCCAGAAACAGGTGGACTACCTGGCCGGCGAAATCGACAAGCACCAGAAAAAGCACGACCGCATGTCTTTTAAGAATTATATTGAAGAGTTCTTCAATGTTACTGAGGAACAATCTGAATCATATTATGACGCCTTAAAAGAGAAATTCCTGACAGCGGTATGCCCCAAATGCCGCAAGCAGGTTGTTTCCAGCGACAAGGCTGAAAAGTTCGGCTCCTACCTTCTCCATCATCACTGCTATAAGGACATGGCCTACAAGATTAAAATAATACTTGAAAATGGATGGAATAAAACAAATAAATTAGACGCTTATCTGGACTTGCTGCGCATTGAAAAAGAAATGCGCCCGGCCTTAAAAGAAATACTGCAAAACAGCAAAGACAAAGCCGGCACTACCGTATAACCATTTCCCTCAACAGTTTCTCAACGGCTTTTGCCCGGTGGCTCAGTGACATTTTTATTGAACTGTCCAGCTCCCCCAGGGTTTGGTCAAAGCCTTCAGGAATAAAAACCGGATCATAGCCGAACCCGTTGCTTCCCGCCTGGGCAAGGGAAATGCATCCCTCGCAGACCGCCCTGAACAACCGGTGTTTTCCCGATCCTGATGTATAAGCGAGCAAACAGACGAACCTGGCCCTTCTCTCTGAAACACCATTCAGTTCTTTCAGCAATTTGACTCTGTTTTCTTCGTCACCGGCGTCTTCTCCGGCATAGCGAGCCGAACGCACGCCCGGACGGCCTTGTAAGTAATCAACCTCCAATCCGCTGTCATCGGCAATAACCGGGTAGGCGGTGAGACCGGCCACAGCCTTAACCTTCAGGCGGGCGTTTTCCTCAAACGTCTCACCGGTTTCTGCTATCTCATCTTTAAACCCAATGTCATTTAAGGTCAATATGCTTATGCCTCTGGGTTCCAACAGTGTCTCAAACTCTCTGGCTTTTCCCGGGTTTCTGGTCACCAGTACCCAGGTCTTGTGGGGAGTTCCCATATCCGCTCCATTATTTCTTGTATTCTCATGCAAAGATACAAAGAAAAGAGTCAGGGATCAGGAATCTGCGACAGACAATGCAGGAGATTGTCGGGCGAAACCCGACAATGACAATCTTTAGTATGGTGACACGGTCTCCTTGGCGTTAAATGACAGACAGGGGTGGCGCCGGACAGGAGCTTTGCCCTGGGCTTTCCGACCGCTGACCACTGAAGATATCCCGGCTATCGCGGCCTACCGGAGTATTCTCCTGGCGCCTTTGAACTTCTTCCGGAAATAAGCCTCATCAAAGCTTGAATACATCACTCCTTTTGAAGCAGACGCATGAATGAACCTGTTCTTTCCCATATAGATTCCCGCGTGGTTGATCCCGAAAATGGAGCCAAACAGGAGAATGTCCCCCTTTTCCAATTTGTGTTTTGACACGGACTTGCCCAAAGCCCCCATCTGAGAGGAATTATGGGGCAGATCCAGGCTTAAGGCCTCGGCATATACCCGCTTAATAAAACCCGAGCAATCCATGCCGGACTTGTCCATCCCTCCTCGGCGATAGGGCACTCCAAGATACGCATCAGCTGTTATCTGCAAACGAGACAGAGGCGCCCCCCTTTCAGGAAGGTCCTGTACAGGCCCAAGCGCCCCGCTGGGATGCAGACCTGAGAGAGTATATGCTCCCAGAGCCCTGGAATAATGGGGCCTTGTTCCCCTCCGGACCGCACACCCCTGCAGGAAGATGATAACAACCAGCAAGCAGTGGGTAATCTTATTTGGACAACTGCTCAACAGCTGAGGCAATTTGAAACATTTCTCCTTCTTTAAAGGGCCTTCCGATAATCTGCAAACTCGCATACACCTTCCCGATTTTTCCGGATGGAACTGCAATCCCGGGAAGACCAGCCAGATTCACTCCTACTGTATATACATCCCCAAGATAGGCGTCCATGGGTTTGCGCACATACTCGCCCACAACTGGGGGCAGCCCGGGCACGGTAGGCGTAACTACCGCATGACAGGTCTGGAAGGCGGATTTAAATTCTTCCATGATTTTCCTGCGTATCCTCTGGGCCCTCATATAATAATCGTCATGAAAGCCCTCGCATAACACGTAACTGCCCAGGAGGATTCTTTTTTTCACCTCTTTTCCAAAACCTTCCGCCCTGCTCTTGGCGAACAGCTCCTTAATGTCAGCGGCATGCTTTGAGCGCCTAGAATACCTCACTCCATCGTAACGGGCAAGGTTTGAGGAGGCTTCCGCCGCAGCGATGATGTAATAAACAGCCACTCCATAATTCACGTGGGGCAGGGAAATCTCTCTGAGGACCGCCCCCTCCTTTTCAAGCCCGGCCAGCGTATTCTCAAGGCAGATCTTCACCCTGGAATCCAATCCTTCCTTAAAATACTCAACAGGCACCCCCAGTACCTTTCCCTTCACCCCCTCACCAATTCCGGAAGTAAAATCGGTAAGCGGGACGTCAACGGATGTTTGATCTTTCTCATCAGCACCCGCCAGAATATTCAGAACATATGCTGTGTCTTCCACTGATTTTCCCAGAATGCCAATCTGGTCTAGGGAAGAGGCGAAAGCGACCAGCCCGTATCTCGATATTCTGCCATAGGTCGGTTTGACGCCGATCACTCCGCAACAGGCGGCAGGCTGCCGGACAGAACCCCCGGTATCCGAACCAAGAGAGAGAGGAACCGTATCAAGAGCGACAGCGGCTGCGGAACCGCCCGAAGAACCTCCTGGTATAAGCCCGGGATCCAGTGGATTGACCACCCTTCCAAAAGCGCTGTTCTCAGTGGAGGAACCCATGGCAAATTCGTCCAGATTGGTTTTTCCAATCACAATGCCGTCCGCCTGTTTTAGCCTCAACACCGCCGTTGCGTCATAGGGAGACTCAAAATTTTCCAGCATCCTGGAACCGCAAGTTGTTTTTCCTCCCTGAACCGCGATATTATCCTTGACCGCCAGGGGAATGCCGGCCAGACCACCCAAGGCTCCGCCCTGGGATCGTTTCCGGTCCATCGTCTTTGCTTTTTCCAGGGCCTCTTGAGCAAACACCGAAAGATAGGCCCTAGAGGGTTCTGTCAGCCGGATTTGTTCCAGAGCGTTTTTTACCAGGTCCTCGCAACTGAGCTCCCCTTTCTTTATGTTTTCTACCGTATCTCTTACGCTCATATAAGACAGTTGATTTCCAGGGCACAATAGAGTGATGTCTTCCGGTTACGGCAGCATGTCACCAGGGAATGGACATCTGGACCGTGACAAATGACGGAACCAGAAAGCGGCCTCCTCAGCTTCGCGGTTACACGTCGCCGGATAAGATGTCGGACATCTTCACCATAACTGATGGACGCTACCGTTTCATTTGGACCATTTCATTATATATAAACTGGTTATCAGGCCCAGGATGCTGCAGGTGTTAAATTTAAATCCAAGCCCGAACCGCAGTTTTATCATGTATAAATCAATAATCTCGGTTTTCTTAATGCCGAAACTTGGCTCAAACGCAGAGACAAAAAAGTTCCGAACCGGATTATCAATTCCGCCACCGCTTATTATTCCTATTTGTCCCAGAACCTTCCCCAGGACTTCCCCCAATATTCCGCCGAGAACCAATCCAACAATAATGAAAATTATCAGCCTCATAATATTGTTATGTTTGTCCATGTAAAACCCTCTTTTGATAGTGTTCGACTGCCTCAGTACTTGCGTTTTTTCTCTTCCAGCACCATGGTGGTCTTCATTTTCCTGTTACCCCTTATAAATCCTATCTCCACTTTTTCCCCCACCTGGAATTTGCGCAAAAGCTCCATGAATTCATGAATGGATGAGAGATCCTGTCCGGCCACTCTATAGATCACATCACCTTTCCTTAATCCTGATTTTTCACCGGGAGACCCTTTATCCACACTGGAGATTAAAATGCCGTCAAGACTCCTCTCCGACATATAGGGATTAGTATAGATCCCCGTGGTCCATTGCCTGATATAGCCATAAGTGATCAACTCCCTGACAACCCGCATCGCTTTTTGGATCGGAATTGCGAATCCTATGCCTATGGAACCGGACTGGTTGCCCGGTCCGGTGATGATGAAGGTATTGATGCCAATCACTCTGCCCTCCGCATTCACGAGAGCGCCGCCGGAGTTTCCTGGATTCACACTGGCGTCCGTCTGGATCATGTTGAAATATCCTATTCCGCTGGCGGCGGTAAAATTACGGCCCAGGGCGCTGATAACACCTACCGTTACAGTCGGTTTTGAATCGCTCATTAAATATCCGAACGGATTTCCGATGGCCACCACCCATTCCCCTATCAAATTATCGTATTGTTTCTGGATCCGGGCGGCGGGCAGGTTATTTCCATGGATCTTAATGACCGCAACATCATTATCAACGTCCATCCCAATTACTTTTGCCTTGAATTCCCTTCCATCCGTGAGATGGACCATAATATCAAGCCGTTTTTCCCCCCGACCTGTATTGATGACATGACTGTTGGTGACAATATATCCTTTGTCACTCACCAATACCCCCGACCCTATGCTGCTGACGGATTCCCGCAGAGGCTGCATGTCTCCATGAAAAAACAAATCGAAAAAGGGATCGTCAAAAAAGGGATTTATTCTCCTGGCCTTACGGGCGCGCGTGACGGTAATAGTCACTACAGAACGGGAGGCTATCTCAGTGGCGCGGACTATGGCATTCCTGCGTGAAGACTCAATGCCTTCCTGCAGATACTCCCTTGATCCGGACCCGGCCTCCTTATCCGGATCATCCTGTTCTAAATCCCGGGCAACGGCGGCATAAACAGGAACACCGGTTTTCTCCCTCTTCCAAAAGCCCCCCTCCGAAGGGGCCCAGTAATAGCTGGCAACAAATAAAGCTGTGCCGACAACTCCACCAGCCAACAAAAATGGTTTAAAATTCATAATCCGGATAACTCACTTTTTTCAAACATAATCCGCAGGACGGAGCCCAGGTATGCTCTCCATCAAATTCATTACTAAAAATACTTTTTATCAAACCCGGGGAACGATTTTTTCTAGCCACATCATAACAAGCCCCCACTATGGACCTCACCATTTTATGAAGGAAACGGTTTGCTTCCAGATGTATCTGAAACCTGGATTTCCTTACTTCCAGCTCTGCCCTGCTTACCATACATTCCGTCGTCCTGCCGTCGTGGCGGGGAATTGAAAAACAGGAGAAATCATGCCTTCCTGTTATATCCCGCAGCTCTCCGGCAAACAATTTCGAGTCAAGAGGGTTTTGGGTTATCCATACCAACGGAAAATGCAGGGCCGTGGGAAAACATGAGATCGTGTACTGGTAATGCC
>JBHPJW010000076.1:0-11026 GCA_042567505.1 Fibrobacterota bacterium | reverse complement strand
GCGGGCAGATTTGAAATATAATCCTTCTTTCCCATTTTCCACCAAACGATGTTTAAATCGCTCTATAAAGTAAAAATTTTGATGTAACATATGGGGCGCCAGTCATTTTGTTATTCCCATTTTGAAAGAAAAATTCTCTCATTTTGGGAAGAAAATATGGTATTGGGGTATTTCCTTAAAATATGAGCAAGCGCTTTTCTGGCATAATTATTGATTATGCCTTTTTGTAGTATTTCATAGTAACTCATTTCCGATGTCTAAAAAGCCAAACTACATAACAAATAGCTGTGGCTCCCCATCCTTAAAGACCGATTCCAGGATAAAAAGAGCTGTTTATGATGCTCGCCAGAGGATCCGGCTGAATTTTCAAAAACCGGGATATGTGCGAAGGTTTACTTCTTTACCTTCATCAGGGTTGGAAAGGGAAGGAATAAAAAGATGACCAAAGCGGCCGTCATTGTGGCCCACCCGGATGATGAGACATTATGGGCCGGAGGCACAATCCTCAGGAGTCCCTCCTGGAACTGGTTTGTGGCGGCATTGTGCAGGTCAAGCGACGAGGACCGGGCCCCGCGGTTTCGGAAAGCCATAAAACTGCTGGCGGCTGAAGGCGCAATGGGCGGTTTGGATGACGGGCCGGATCAAGCTCCCCTGGATGAAAATGAAGTGCGGAAGATGATTCTGTCCCTGATTCCCTGCAGGGAATTCGACCTTGTTATAACGCATAACCCGCGCAAAGGCGAATATACCAGGCACAGAAGGCATGAGGAAACGGGAAAAGCAGTGATTGAGTTATGGAAAGCCGGGGAAATAAAAACCAGGCATCTATGGACCTTTGCCTATACGGATGAGGGGAAAAGGAAGTGCCCAAAACCCGAAAAAGCTTCTGATTACTCCATTAAGCTCACCCAACCGATCTGGGCCAGGAAATACCAGATAATAACCGGAACATACGGCTTCGGCAAAAAGAGCTTTGAGGCCAGAACCGCCCCGCGCAGGGAAGCGTTCCGGTGTTTTAAAACCAGTGAGGACGCCGACTATTACCTGCAGAAAGGACGGCATAAACCATGAAAATACTTGTTTTGTATGATTATCCCCCCTCACCCGGCGGATTGGCGACTCAGGGCGACCTGCTTTTCAAGGGGCTTAAGGAAATGGGAGTGGACACCCATGCCGTCCACTTTGAATCCGCCCAGGAAAAAGAGTGGTACTATCGATGGTTCGAGCCGGATGTGGTTGTCGGCGTCGGCTACTGGGGCCATGCCCAGCACCTGATTCTTCATCCGCAGAGATACGGAGTGAAGGCCGTGCCATGGCTGGTGGCCGACGGCTACATAGCCAACTATCATGAAGTGCTGAACGCCCTGCCGCTTATCCTGGTCACTTCCAGCTGGGTCAGGGACATGTATGTAAGGGACGGTATTGAAGCTGAAAACATAGAGGTGCTGCCTGTGGGGTGCGACACAGACGCCTTCATTCCCCGCGGCATTGACGACAAGAAAGTCAGATGCGTACGCGAGGCACTCGGAGTGGACCCTGACCAGATAATGATTCTGACAGTAGGCGGAGACGCCGCATCCAAGGGAGCGCAGGAAGTCATGCAGGCCCTTGCCATCATTGACACGAAGGCGCCGGACTGGAAATACGTGTGCAAAGTATGGCCGCAGCCACGGACTGAGCTTCAGAACCTGGACGATCTTAAGCTGGCCACCCAGCTCGGACTGGAAAAAAACATTACTTATACCACGAACCTGATATCGCGAAACTTCATGCCATACCTTATAGGGGCCTGTGATATTTACGCCGCCCCTTCCAGGCTGGAGGGCTTCGGCATGTCCCAGGTTGAAGCGGGCGCCTGCGGCAAACCGGTCATCGGAATAAACGCCATGGGCATGCTGGACACCCTGGTACATGGCGAGACGGCCTTTCTCTGCGCCGTGGCCCAGGAAGTGGTAATGCGGGAAGCGGTGCTGGGCGGTGAATCAGGTTATGAAAAGGGCCACAGGGTGGTGTTTTCCTCACCCCGGACCGTGGATTACCGCGCCAGTGTTCATGACATTGCCAACTATCTGATGGACTTGATGGCCGATTCCGGTTTAAGGAAAAAAATGGGCGAGGCTGGGCGGAAAAGAGCGGTGGAGCGTTTCGACTACCGCGTGGTCGCGAAAGAGTTTGTCCGGATCTTGTCCAAAAAACTGGGAATTGGTTAGGCATGGAAGGGAAAAGCGCCGCACGTATTGCCGAGGCGAAACAGGCCGCTCTTGATGTCTGCCTGCATAACGCCCATGGCCCTTTTTACGGATTGCCGAGAACGGCCGGGTGGGGATATCCGGAACCATATACAAGAGACTTGCTGATTGCCGCCCTGGGTTTTCTGACGTCCGGGAACCGCAAGCTGCTGAAAATTACGGGAAGAGTGCTGGAAACCCTGGCCGCCAACCAGTCCGAACGGGGCCACATACCTTCTCTGGTGCATGATAAAGAAGATCGGGGAGCCAGTGATACCACGCCGCTGTTCCTTGTGGCAGCGTGCTGTTACCGGCAGGCGACTGGTGATGGAACGTTCCTGGAGTCTGCTGTCAGGAAGTCCTTGGCATGGATGGAATACCAGAGCCCTTCTGATCGTATTCTGGTGGCCCAGCAGCCCACCAGCGACTGGCGGGACGAGCAATGGGTCATGGGTTTTGGATTATATGTAAACGCTGTTGTGTACAGCTATCTCCGGTTTTTAGGCAGGCATGAGAGGGCGGAGAAATTGCGCGGCCTGATGTCCCGGTTCACTATTACCGGGGGCAGGGGGCGCCGGCACGTTCATGAAGGGCTGGTATTAAAACACAAGCCCTATTACGCATTCTGGTCATATAAAATATACAGCAGCGAACGGTTCGATCTGCTTGGCAACAGTTTGGCCATTCTATCAGGGCTGGCTTCTCCATCCCGCGCCAGGGAAATGATCACATGGATTGAGGAGGAATGCCGGGCAATGAAGAAAAATGGGGAATTGGCCGTCGATCTGCCGCCGAATTTCTTTCCTTATATCAAGCCCGGTGAACCGGAATGGCGGCAAAGATATGAAGAATTCAATCTGCCCGGGGAATACCACAACGGCGGGGTATGGCCTTTTATATGCGGGTTCTATATTGCGGCCCTGGTGGCCGCCGGCAGGCACAAACTGGCGGAAAAGAAATTAACGGCCCTTACAGAACTGGTAAGTCTTACGAGGGAAGCGGATGCAAGTTACGGATTCAATGAATGGCATAAAGCGCAGGACGGCAGACCCGTGGGCCAGGACTGGCAGACCTGGTCTGCCTCCATGTATCTCTATGCCGCCGGGTGTGTTGAGAAAAAGATGACGCCTTTCTTTGAAACAGCAAGAGGTAAAATGAATTAAATGGAACAGCAATCATGGGACATATTTTACAATATCCTAATCGGCTTCCTCATTTTTTCAGCCAGGGTTGTTGATGTTTCAGTAGGGACGATAAGGACCATCAGCATTGTCCATGGTAAAACAAAAACTTCGTTTTTTTTAGGTTTGATAGAGATAAGCTTATGGCTTGCCATTATTTCCACAGTCTTGGATAAAATTAAGCAGCGGCCTTACCTGGGGTTGTTTTACGCTTTTGGTTTTGCCACTGGAAACGTGGTTGGCATTATGCTGGAGAAAAACCTGGCTTTGGGAAGCATTGTATTGAGGCTGGTAAACACGCAAAAGGGAAGCGAACTTGCCAAGAAGCTCCGTGAAGAAGGGTATGATGTCACTGTTTTTAAAGGTGAAAGTTATCCAAGCACTCGGGAAGATCTGTCTCTGATATGCAAGCGTTGTGATTTGAAAAAAGTGACCGGATTGGCGGAGGAAATTGAACCGGGCATTGTTTATACTTCCGAACAGGCCGGTATATTGGTGAGAAGGCGCCAACCCATCATGCAGCCGGTCACAGGCTGGCGGGCGATATTCAAAAAGAAATAACTTAATGACCGCCCCGGCCGGCGCTTCTATGGTTGTTGCGCTTATCATTGGAATGCTTTTAAAATATGTGTATTATTCGCTCCACTTAAATCTATTGCCCCGGTTGCAGCCGGGGGAAATTGCATGGAACAAATATCTTGCAGAGACGATGCAGCGGACCTGAAGGAGGAACTGGAAAAAGTAAAGTCCCAGTTCAATATCTTTTATACGCTCACCAAGACCATGCGCACCACCCTGCGCCTGGACGAAACCGCCTACATTATCCTAACCGGGCTTACCGCCCGCCAGGGCCTGGGGTTCAACCGCGCCTTTCTCTTCCTGGCGGACAATGAAGTCCGCGTCCTGAACGGTTTCATGGGCATCGGGCCGGTAGACGGCGGCGACGCCCAGCAAATCTGGAATCTGATAGAATCGCAACATATGGATCTTTATATGCTCATATACAATTACCGCAGCATCAAGGATGGTATAGTTCAACCCAGATTAATGGAGATCACCCGTTCCTTGAAGGTTCCTTTAAAAGAGGAACCGGGCCTGGCTTGCGACGTATTCCGGACCGCGCAGTCCATGCTGGTCTCTGAGCGGTTGATTCAGGAAAAATATGCCAACGACCGGATAATCGCCACGCTGCAGCTGAAAGATTTCGCGGTATCGGCCCTTCGTTCGTTCAAAGGGCCTACAGGAATGATAGTAGTGGACAATATTGTGACGGGTAAAAAAATTACCGAAGAAGACCTCCGCATTTTTTCCATGTTCGCGGACCAGGCGGCGCTGGCCATAGAAAATTGCCGGGAATATGAAAAAACCCTGGTCCAATCCCAAACCGATTCCCTTACTGCGTTGTGGAACCACGGATATTTTCAATGGCGGCTGGAAGAAGAGCTTGCAAGTTGCTCCAGCAACAAAGTACCACTTTCCCTGTTTCTGGCCGACCTGGATTATTTTAAAAACTTCAACGATGCCTTCGGCCATCAGCAGGGCGATGCGGCCCTCAAGCTGATTGCGGAGGCCCTTAAAGCCTGCTCCCGGAATACGGACATCGCCTGCCGTTACGGTGGGGAGGAATTCGCCCTTATCATGCCGCGCCTGCAAATGGAGGAGGCCTTTTCTACAGCTGAGAATTTCCGGGCCGCTGTTGAACGGATCTCCATCGCCGGCGCTTCATTTTCGGTGAGTGTCGGCCTGTCGTGCTTTCCAAAGGACGCTGCAAACAAACAGGCCTTAATCCACGCGGCCGACCTCGCCCTGTACCGGGCTAAAAAAGACGGCAGGAACAGGGTGGCTTTTGTTTGAGGCCTGAAAAAGGCGGTAAAATGAGACCTCCCGGTCCTTCCGGTAGTATTCATTGATCCTCATTATTTAACACATGAAAAAATGTTCAAAAGACCTGCCGTAATCCACCGGGCAGCCCTCCCGGCCGGCAAAAGGGACGGAAAGTTGCCTTGTGAAAAAGCTCACTACTCCCGGATCAAAAAAATGGAATTTGGGATGCCTGACAATTTTCTTCCTTACGGACCTGCCGTAGGGCAGCAGGAAAAAACCCAGAAGCGTGTCCTTAAGCATCTGGTAGTAGGACTTGACGGTCTGATATTGGGCGCAGGTTTCCCTGGCGATGTTCGCCTAATTATTTATCTGACCGTTTCCAGAGGCAGCGATGGGGAAGGACCTCAAAAAAGCGCCCAGGCGTAACGGGTTGGAGAGCTATATTTAGAAAGAAATGATAAAACCGTTTTATCCAGAGGAAATCCGAATATGAACCTATTACCTTCAGAATATATGCCCCGCGCTTTTGCTACCATAGTAGTGCTTTTCCTTTCTTATGTTCTGCCCCTCATACTGTTTCAATATGTGAACAAGATAATGCCGTTAAAAAGCCACAATCAGATAAAGGCTAAATTCATGATGAAGATGGCCCGTTACATGTTTCTCTTGTTAGGCCTTATTGTGGTCATATCCATTTGGGGAATACAAATCAAAAATTTATGGATGCTGATTACCGGGGTTTTTGGAATTATGGCCATTGGGTTTTTCGCGGTGTGGAGTATTTTAAGTAATTGTGTGGCGTGGCTGCTTATTTTAACATCGGACCTATTCCGGATCGAGGATACTATATCCATTCTTCCCGACGATATTTCAGGGGAGGTGATTGACATGAAGCTGTTTTTCCTGGTCCTCAAAGACGGCGAGGGCAATATAATCCACATACCTAACAGCATGTTGTTTCAAAAATACATAAAGAAGATAAACCGGTCCTCTCCTTCACAAGTAAAAGAGGGCTGATTTTTGTCATTCGCTCAGTTGCATAATACATGAACCTCGATCCATTCCTCACAACCCTTGTGGGCTCCACCCTTGTGGTACTGGTAATCGGAATGGTTTTGAAGTCGTTCAAGCAGCCGCATATCATTACGTATCTCCTGGCGGGGGTCATTATGGGCCCTTCCGTTTTGGGCATTATAAAAAACCAGGAAATTCTTCATCATTTTTCCGCCATCGGGGTGGACCTTCTTCTGTTTTTTGTCGGAATGGAAATTCTTCCGCGTAAGTTTATAGCGAACTGGCGTATTTCCATTATCGGCCTTTTCCTTCAGGTGTTCATCAGTGTTGCGGTCGTCTTTATTGTTGGGTTCTTTCTTGGTTGGCCGCTTTCCCGGATAGTGCTTCTGGGGTTTGTCATATCCTTATCCAGCACTGCGGTGGTGCTGACTATATTAAACGACTGGAAAATTATTGATACAAGAATCGGGCAGAACGCGCTCGGCATTCTACTGGCGCAAGATCTGGCAGTTGTACCAATGCTTATTGTGATAAGCTTTTTCAGCGCGAGGGAGCAAATCAGTTATGCAAAAATTACCTTACAGTGTATCGGAATGTTTGCCATTGCCTGCCTGGTTTGGTGGGTATATGTCAAGGAAACCATTCAAATTCCATTCCTTAAAAGGGTAAAGAGAGACCATGAAATGCAGGTATTTCTTGCGTTAATTGTTTTCTTTGGGCTTTCTTTTGTTACGTCCATGTTTCAGCTGTCAACAGCATTGGGCGCCTTCATAGGGGGAATGGTTATTGGGGCGGCGAAAGAAACAGAATGGGTCCATAAAAGCCTTGAGCCCTTTAAAATTGTATTTGTCGCTCTGTTTTTTTCTTCTATAGGCCTCATGATTGATGTCCTGTTTTTTTGGAATAATTTGCTTTTAATACTGTTCTTCACCTTCCTGGTATTTGCCATTAACACTGCTGCTAATGCTGTCGCCGTCAGAATGTTCTTCAAGAGGTGGTCGGAAAGCATATATTTCGGTTCTATTCTTGCCCAAATCGGGGAGTTCTCGTTTTTATTAGCTGCCGCGGGATACCATAATGAGATTATAACTGAATACAGTTACCAATTCACCATCGCTATTATCTCCTTGACTCTTCTGTTAAGTCCACTATGGATTAATCTCAATAAAAGGCGTTTCGGTCTTGAAAATAAAGATTTAAACATTTAACCTTGATACTCATCACCATTTCATTAAGAGGCAACTTTTAAATAGTTATTAAAATGTTTTCTTCATACAAGAAATTTCTTGACATATTTAACACTAAAGAAAAGCTCGATGACGCTGATGTTAAAAAGGGCATCAAAATGGTCACCGTGGACGGTATCTGCTCATCCGGGATGGGGACGCTGCAGGGAGGGGTGTTCCTTTCGGCTTTCGCCCTGGCCATAGGCGCCTCCAATTATGAAATAGGCCTGTTGGCGACCTTTGCTTTTCTGAGTCAGCTCATTCAAATCCCCGGGCTTTTCCTGGTGAGGGCTTTTAAGAAACGCCGGGCCATTGTTTTTGCCTGCGCCTCGGCTTCCAGGATGCTGTGGTTGTTCATCATCCTTATTCCATTACTTTTCGTGGATGCCGGGATTTCGTTTCTTCTTCAATGGTTGATAATTTCCATGCTGGTTGGTGCGATGGCGGGGCCAGCCTGGAATTCCCTCTTGCGGGATGTGCTTCCTTCCAGTGTGCTGGGAACTACCATGGCCCGCAGAATGATGCTGGGTACGATACTGGCACTTGTCCTTACCTTGTGCGGGGGGTATTTCGTCGACTGGTGGAAGGCCGCGTTTCCAGGCGCTCCTTTGTACGCTTATTCCATTTTGTTTTCCCTGGGCCTTGCGTTCGGCATAATCGGCGCTTTAGCCATTACCCGAATGCCGGAAAACACTTTGACGGTTGAGGAAAGCCTGCCCATGCGCGAGCTTTTCGCCATGCCGCTCAAAGACATGAATTTCCGTAGCCTGATAATCTTTTCTGGATTATGGACCTTCGCCATTAACATGGCTGTTCCCTTTTTCGTGATTTACATGCTCAAGCGGATCGGCTTTTCCCTGTTCATGGTAACCGTATTCACGGTAACCAGCCAGGTGGCCAACATCATTTTCATCAGGATCTGGGGCAGGCTGGCCGACAGGTTCTCCAACAAATCGGTGCTGGCCGTCAGCGGCCCGATGTTCCTGCTGGCCATTCTGGGCTGGACATTCACCACAATGCCTGAACGCTATTTCCTCACAGTGCCCCTTGTCTTTCTCATCCACATATTAAGCGGGGTATCGATGGCGGGCGTCAGCCTGGCTTCAGGCAACATCGCGCTTAAACTGTCCCCAAAGAAATACGCGTACTCTTATATGACCATATTCGGAATCATGGGCGCCATCGCCGGCAGCATCGCTCCCATGCTGGGAGGTGTCATCGCTGATTTCTTTGCCGTACGAGAGCTCTCTTTTGCTATTAATTGGTCTGAGCCAGCAAGACAAATCTCAGTATATGCCCTTAATTTCAAGGCCCTGGACTTCCTGTTTTTTGCCTCGTTTCTGGCCGGCATTTATGCGATCCACCGGCTGGCATTCGTCAAAGAAGAAGGGGAAGTGGATGAAAAGGTGGTAATCGACCATTTGAAAGAAGGCGTGTTCTCGCCCTTCAAGCACATGTCATCGGTCGGCGGCCTGAGGAGGATGGGCTTTATGCCATTGTCGTATATGTTGAAGATGAAAAGGAAGGTTTTTTTCAACAATGGGACTGGCTAATTAGCATTCAGAAGACAAAAAAATGGCCGCATCCGTCTATTTCTGGCCATCAGAGCATAGTTCCATGTTACTTTCAGCAATTCCGAATTTTTCCAGTATAAGTTCATCTTCTTCTGTTATCACCCTTTTTTTTCACTCAAGATCGGATTGTTTCATTTTCAGGATTAGCCAAAATTTTGTTCCAGTTGGAGATTATTCGGGCATACTTTTTCAACTCCCGACCTGTTGGGAAAATCCGGTCCAGTTTTACCGAGAGAGGGTACATACCACTTCATCCCGGCCAGGAAGCCCCCGTTCACAAGGGCGGGGGATTATTTATTGGTTACCTGTTAAAAATCAGGAATAGCAGCCTTCTTACCGGTTCTGCATAAGCAATGGCTGTCCAGTGGCCTCTACCACGTCTCTCCAGAGAGAACTGGCAGGGTCCACGCAGTTTTTTTCAGACACCGCCATGCGGATGGGCAGATGGACAAAATGGTTGTTAATCAGGCTGATTAACAGTTTTGTCTTTCCCGCCATCGCGGCATGGGCTGCGTCATGGCCCAGACGGGCGCAGTAAATGGAATCATTGGGATTGGCGGGGGCGCTTCTGATGATGTAACTCGGATCAATGTATTTCAAATTTATTTCCATATTTTCTCTTTTAAAATAGTGGTGGATTTCAGTCTTCAGGAAATTACCGATATCACCCAACTTTTTATTTCCGGAGGCGTCTGTTTCCAATTTTGTTTCCATCAATTGCTGTCCGGCCCCTTCCGCCACCAGAATTACTGCGTGATTTCGGGATTTCAGTCTTTTCCTCAAGTGATGAACCAGTCCGTTCTCTCCGTCAAGGTCGAAAGGTACTTCCGGAATAAGCACGAAATTCACTTCGTTGATAGCCAAGGCAGTATGGGCGGCGATAAAGCCCGAGTTGCGCCCCATCACTTTAACTATACCCACACCGTTTATGGCATCATGGGCTTCTACGTGGGCCGCGGCAATCGCCTTGGTGGCTTCGGAAACAGCTGTCTCAAAACCAAAGGATTTATCGATAAAACTGAGATCGTTGTCAATGGTTTTAGGAATGCCCACTACGGCAAGCTTGATGCCGCGCTTTTCAGCTTCCTCGGCTATGTCAAGTGAGCCTCTCTGGGTACCATCCCCTCCAATGGTAAACAGCACGTTTATGTTCATTCTTTCTATGGAGTTGACGATCTCAGAAGTGCTGCCTCCTGAGCCTCTTGATGAGCCAAGCAGGGTTCCACCTTTGCGGTGGATGTCCTCTACTATGCCGGGATTCAACTCAATGGTATCCAGCCCGTACTCCGGAAGGAAACCGCAATATCCAAACCTGATTCCACATACTCGTTTTACGCCATACCTGTACCAGAGGCACATGAAGATGGCGCGGATGACATCATTCAGACCGGGACAGAGGCCGCCGCACGTGACTATGGCGGCGCGCACCTTGCTCGGATCAAAATATATGGTTTCCCTTGGACCGGCCCGTTCCAGCATTTCTTTTTTCTTAAAGGCTTTTTTTGACGAGTCGGAATTTATGATGAGATGGTATACAATGCGGTCTTCATCATTTACATAATGGGCAATACCTTCCTGCCTTTCTCTGGAAAGGTCGATAGGGGACTTTACGGTAGACTTGCCTAAGACAGAGACGGTAAAATCATAGCAGGAAGACATAACCAGCTCCTTTTGCGGTTGTATATCCAGAAATAGACCAGGTTCTATTGTATCAAACTCCATGACAACGCTGCAATCAAGAAAATTATTACAAGAGCGGTTGAGTGAATAAGTCTTTGTTTTATGCGTAATTTTGCCAATTATGGCGAAGTTGAAGTAAAAGTTAAAGAAAAATTTAAAGTATCGATTAAAGTCTGCCGATAATTATGGCAGAGCCTATTATGGCCGTAAAGGAAAACCGGCAAGGAAGCTGGTTTTAAAACACAACAAGGAGGTTGTTAATGCGGATAAATCACAACATAGCTGCAATGGTCACCCAG
>JBHPJW010000074.1:0-11117 GCA_042567505.1 Fibrobacterota bacterium | reverse complement strand
CTTTTTTCTAATCTTCCGACAACAGGCGTGTATGGTTGGGGATTAGCTTGGAGTCGATCAACCGATCCAAGAAGGTTTCTTTCAATCAATCCAATAGGAGGCGTCTCCCCAAACGATAGTGAGCTGGACTTCAATTGGGTATATGGTCCGGGTTCTATAACTTCAATGACGATTTCAGATCTTTCAATGGGTGCAAATTTTAGTGACCAAAATGAAGCTAAAAATGTATTTACTTTATGGAGAATAAATGGAGAAGGTGTGGTATCTTCTCATTTTGGGAGAATTATTATAAATTAAATACTATTTTAAACTTGAATTTCTTATTCGAAGTTGCAGGAATTTTATGAAGATACTTATTGTGGTTTTTATTATCCCATTCCAGGCACTTGCCCAATTATTTGAACCATATGAAGTTGAGGGTATAAATGTAAAACGACTTAACTATGTCATAACGGGAGTCTGCCTTGGCTCTATGGCAGGTGCATCAATAGTTGGTTCTAATTCACCAGGTAATGACATGGATGTTAAATTGGGCTATGGAATTGCAGGTGCAATAGCTGGCGGATTAATTGGGGGATATTTAAGTTACCCCAAAAAAAAGGTTCTAAAAAACGTTCCTGAAATAATCTATTTCACTTTGGCGGATGCTATTATTGGAATGGTAGTTATAGGTGTTAGCGGTAGTTTTATAGCTGAATTTATTTTCCCACAGGAAGATGGTGACTTCCCTTATCCGGCTCTATATGGTGTTTTGGTGGGCGGATTTGTAGGCACTATTGTCGGAGGCGTATATGGGTTCAGGTTTGCATATAAATTTTAATAAAAGCATTTCATATGTGTAGTTGAACGCATCAATACAACCGTAATATCTGATTTCGTTAATTTTCATTTATTTCATGGGTTAATTATATTACTTCTTTCTCTGTAGATATATTATTTCCGGTTTGCTCTCTCTGTGAATAAATGTCTATAATTAGGTTAGGTAGCCTGCTAAGATGGATATTAAAGGCTATTTCCGGATCTCTCAAAAGCTAAAATCACCTTTTTCCCTCTGTAATCACACATTTTTTAATGTCCGGAATTTGGCAGGAATCCGTTCAGGAATATTGATATCTCCAACTACCAAGTAAATCATATCAGAAAATGCATGAAAATTGCGATATCCGCTGGCCCTATTTTTGACCAATCGTATCACACGGTTTATCCCTTCCGATAAAGCATTTGATATTCCGGTACCGATGTATGTAATGATGTTGTCAAAGTGTTCATCAAGAGTATTGACAAATTCTTTCAATGGTTCCAATCGGCTTCGCCTGACTGAAGTCATCCACCCTTTAATGAATTTTCGTGCTGACCCTTCATACAAGTAGTCCCAAAATGCTTCAAACTCATCTTTCAATATCCATGCCCGATGAATCCTGCGATTACTCTTGCGCAATTGATTTAAAAAGCGGGTATTTGATTTTGTCCGGTTACTTGAATGTTTAAAAAGAAGCCAGCGCAGCCCTCTTAGGAATTTCTTTTCTTCGCCCTCAACATGTCGCCATTCTTCTTTGCGTACTTCATCAACAGCATCATTTAGCGCTTTTACTACATGAAACTTGTCAATGACAAGGGTGGCCTGCTTGCAGTAGTCTTTGATTGCCCCAAGGTATGCTTTTGCCATGGGTGTGCTTTTAATATAATGTTCTTTTACCGTGAAAAACTTATATTTACCCATGTATAACCAACCAGAAAGGAAAATCATGGGTGCAGAAATCATTTCAAAGGACGGAGATAAATTGACAATTCAAGTCAGCATTTCATTAAACGGCTCAATGCTGGAGGGAGAAGATCACATACAAGACGTTTTAAATGAAGCTGGCGCAATAGCAACAGAGGAACTGCTGGAGAAATTTGATACAGACGGCAGTCCCATAATTTTCGGTTCAGTAAAATACACCGCCCGTTCAAAGGACGCCAAAACATATCAAACGCCTTATGGAGAAGTAGTCAAAGAACGTTATGTATATCAAACATCAAAGGGCGGGAAAATATTTTGCCCTTTAGAGAACGACGCAAGAATAATTGGTACATCCACTCCACGTTTTGCGAAAATAGTTTCCAGCAAATACGCTCGCATGGGTTCGTCTGAATTGATAAAGGATTTATCGGAGAATCACAATCGCAAAGTGGTGCGTTCTTTTGTTAAAAGCGTTTCGGATATGGTTGGCGCAGTAGCTTTAGCCAAAGAGGAATCGTGGACATATTCAATGCCTGAAATCGACAAGCTGATCAAAACTGTTACCGTTGGGTTGGACGGAACTTCTCTGAGGATGGATGACGGTCATTACCGTCAGGCAATGGTTGGAACTATCGGATTATATGATAAAAAAGGTGAGCGTCAGCATACATTATATATAGGTGCGTCTCCGGAATATGGTAAGGAGAATTTTTTAAACCGCTTGGCAAATGAAGTAGAACACGTAAAGACTATATATTCAGGAGCGGAATATATGGGCCTTGCTGATGGCGCAAGGGACAATTGGTCGTTTTTGGAGAAGCATACAAAGCATCAGCTTATTGATTTTTACCACGCAGCAGGATATGTTAGTGATGCTGCGGACACAAAATATTCAAAAAAGAGCGAACAACGAGAAAAGCATGTATGGCTTGATGATACTTTTCATAAATTAAAAAACAGCATGGGCTGTGCAAGTAGGTTATTGAGTACATTTAGTAAATGGCAGAGCACTGAGAGCGATAAAGACGGAAATATCGGCAATGCTGTAACATATTTCACAAACAATAAAAAGCGGATGAAATACTACAAGTATGTAAACATGAATATGCCTATCGGTTCCGGTGTAACTGAAGCTGCATGTAAGGTTATTATAAAAGAACGTTTATGTAAATCAGGCATGAGATGGAAAGAAGAGGGGGCGGCAAGAGTTATTTCGTTACGATGCTTAACATACTCCGATACAAGATGGGAACAGTTCTGGAACAAAATAAATCAATATGGATATCGTCTTGCGGCGTAAAAGCTCACATTATATTGAGATCACACCCTTTGCCATATCGCAACTGGCGTATTTAATCTGTCTTCGTTGATATTCGGACAACTCATCTTCGAAAAATCTGTCGATAGTTTCTCGCCCCTTCCCCTTGGCAACCCAAACAACGCAACCCTTGTCCATATCGTAAACAACGGTTGCATATTTCTTTCCCTTACGATAGGAAATCTCATCTATACCAATACTGGTAAGGCTCCGGATTCGATGCCCCTGACGGATCCTGGTGATGCTACGATGAAGAATTTCTGAAAATGTTGATTTGGGAATGTTTAAGGCTTTAGCAGCGGCTTTCTGTGTCATAATTTTCGCATATGCCAATACCAAATACTCCAGTCGATAGGAAATCCGGCTATAATCGTCAGCCCATGGAATATTCTCCTGACTTCGGCCATGTGTCGGACAAATTACTTCCCGGGCTCGAAAATGGAAATAAATAGAGGTCCCACTTACCACTAAATCTCTCCAAATCCGCTCTTCATCCATTTCCCGGAGAATTTTGCATCTTCTTCCGCATTCTGGGCATTCAGAGCCACATTTATGAGGCCGTACATGAAGATGAAGTTCCTTGTCATAATTGGAAAAATTGAATTTTCTGATAGTTACATCTCGCAAATGAAACAGCTTTCTGATAAATTTACTGTTGGTCATAGGTTCTCCTTTTTTTGAAGGGTTAAGTTGTTGTGAACAACCGAACCTATGATCTTATTAATTTCCTTAAATTCTTGCTAATTTACCCCTATCACTTGAATGGTTTTACTTTGAGAGATCCGGATTGAGCCATATTAAAGATTAAATGTATGCGCTATTTATTTAATCTACATAATCTTTAGGCTTTGTTTGTTCTGACTTGTTAATGTCATTTTCGTTTATTATTAAATGGAAAGGGCTTGCACTATTTTTCTCTTGCTGGACTATACGTCCATTAATAAAAAATAATTTGCCGACAGAATTCTTATTGTTTCCTAATTTCAATCTGTAATTATGCTTCTTGTTTTTAATTTTAGAATCTATTCCTTCTATTGGAGAAGAGAAACATAATACTTCATTTTCACTAGCACCGATATGGGGTTCGCATATATTAAAAGAATCGCGCTTTACATAAATATTTACCGCTGGGAAAATTTCATTTGGTAATGTATCTTCTTCAATTGAAATTTCAGGTAATCCTGCATTCCATATTGGCGACGAAATTGCATATGAAAATCCTGTACTATCTTCAAACAGAGGGCTAATGCTGAGATTGTAATAAACATCACAACTGTCATCATTATCATTTACCATTGTATTACGTCTTAATCCTTCAAGTGTGTCGCCAGATATTATAACAGTGCTATCATGGCCAAATATTAAATTATGAGAAATTATGGTATTCATACTAGCATCTAATTCTATGTTATAATTTATATTGAATCCGATAACATTGTTATAGAGATATGGTACCGTAAAGTCGAATAAATCAATTCCTTTTACATTGTAAATTATTGTGTTATTTATCAAAGTGACCTGGCTGAAATTATCCGCCGTGATTCCAGTTCGATTGCCCATTATTAAATTATTTATAAATAAGGCGTGCTCAAAGCTATGCATAGATATCGCATCGCCTTCATTATTAATAAATTTTGAGTTAAGGACTATTATTGTAGTAGAGTCGTCAGTATAAATCCCTCTACTATTTGAATCAATAGTACAATAATTAATCTCTAATATTTTTGGAGGACGTGAATTATCCTCATTCTCACCGAAGCATGTTACGCTAAAATAATTATTCCTGATAATCGAATTCTTGATTTCGCCATTTGTTTTATAAAAATTTAATCCTGAATATGAATCCTGAATAATCACATAATTAAAAAATGATTCTGATGCCGAATCACACGCTATTCCTTGCCAACTGGTGTCCCTCCCTTGATCGATACTTTTAAAGATTATTGGCTCGGCCTCAGCCCCCTGAATATTTATAGTCCCTTTATTATAGATGTTTGCTCCTAATCCTTCATTCTTTGTTGTATCAAATCTAATTTCTACACCAGGCTCAGATTCTAAAACACCATCTCCTGTGATTAAAAATGTACCTGTAACTATATAAGGGCTATTTGATCGTTCTAATAACAAATATGTTGAAAGGCTATCACTTAATTCGGTGTCTGAATATGCATAATACGTAAGGAATATTGTAATGGTGGAAAATGATTTTATAATCATAATAACCTCCTATTTGCAGTAATTCTAATTATAATAAAAATATGTCGAAATAAATTACAGCAACTCGAATAAATGTTCGCTTATAGTTTAATATTCTTCAGATGGCGAGTCACCAGTGGCGAATTCGCGCATAAGCTTTGGTAGCCAAAATTTTGAAAATATTTCTGTACTTTGTTTAAAAAGCTTTTTCTTGATTATTTTCAAATCAATTTTGTTTGTTATTTTAGAATCCTTGAGGAATAATTGCTCTTGGATTTTAATGATATTGCAAAATATCAGATATTAGACTGCCCGATCTCAAGTTGAGTTAATTTAAAAAGTTGTGTATGAAGGGGCAGTCTCCTAGATTGTTAATAACCACAAAAACAATCAGAAAAGGAGGACTACCCTTGAAAGAAGATACCAAGAACAATAACATCATACAACTGGAAACTTTATCCTTGGAAGAAACCGTTAAGATAGGCGCCCAAAGAATGCTTGCGGCGGCCATAGAGTCTGAAATAAAGGCGTACATGTCCCAATACACTGGTTTGTTGGCTGCTGATGGCCGTCAGGCGGTTGTAAGGAACGGAAATCTTCCTGCTCGAACGATTTCTTCATGCTATGGCCCCGTGGAAGTGGTGGTTCCAAGGTCCCGATCCAGGGTGAAGGATGTAGAACCGTTTTCCAGCACCTTAATTCCCAAATACCTGCGAAAAACCATGAAGTTGGAAGACGCTATTCCCTATTTTTACCTGGGTGGGTTATCAAATGGTGATTTCATCCCCTGTTTTGAAAAGCTTTTCGGCCCTGCGGTTAAAGGGCTGTCTTCACCATCAATCACCCGGATGAAAAAAGCATGGCTGTCAGAGATGGAAAAATGGAATAAGCGTGATTTAAGCCGTTCAAAGTACTGCTATATCTGGGTAGACGGTATTCATTTCAACTTGAGGCTGGAGGACAGCCGCTTGTGCGTACTTGTTGTCATCGGTGCCCGAGAAAATGGGGAAAAAGAGCTAATAGCGGTTTCTGGTGGCTACAGGGAGAGCTCTGAATCATGGCGTTGTCTTCTGAGAGACCTGAAAGACCGCGGTATGCCATGTTTTAAGCTTGCCATAGGAGATGGGGCCTTGGGTTTTTGGAAAGCAGTAAGAGATATTTATCCTAAAGCAGAATGGCAACGCTGCTGGGTCCATAAGACGGCTAATATACTGGATAAGCTGCCAAAGAGCGTCCAGCCCAGGGCGAAGTCCATGATACATGAAATGTACCGAGCTGAAAAGGAAAAGGATGCCCGGAGCGCTTATAACAGATTCATAAAACAATTTTCTTCCAAATACCCAAAGGCTGTAGAGTGCCTTACGAAGGACGAGAAAAGTTTGTTTACTTTTTACTCATTTCCTGCCGATCATTGGCAGCATATTAGGAGTACTAATGTTATCGAGTCCACCTTTGCAACAGTACGTCTACGGACAACGAAGACTAGAGGTCAGGGGACGATGGATATGACATTGGCGATGGTGTTCAAATTAGCTGAACGAGCATCCAAACGATGGCAACGATTAAGAGGTTATAAGTTTATCAGAAAAGTTATCAGAGGAGCGGATTTTAGAGACGGTGTTGAACAAAAGAAGGCGGCCTAGGAGTGTCCTCGTACACAACATTTGACAATATCTCTCTCAAGTTATTTGACCGGACAGTCCTCCTCTCCATTCCCCCGCTTTCTCCCTGGGGCATTCCACAAGTCCAGCCAGCTTAATACAGCCTCCCTCTGTTTTTCTTACTCCATCCCCAAATAACCGGCCTGTTGCTCCACCTAATCTACACATAGGGCAATTGGATAAAGCCAACTATAGCCTGTTCCTGGCTTGCACCAGTGCTCGCTATTAGTGTAAATTTCATATTCCAGAGCCTAAAGGCATCCCGGTATTTTGAAAGTGCCGTCCCGCCCTGGGAAAGAAAACGCCCCATCAATAAGCCGGGGAAATATCAACAATACTATCTGTCAGAATAATATTCTCATATGAAAATCCAATTGTAGTATTATATAATTGCGACCTTATTAATCTTTTCTAGCGGTGAAAGGAAATTCCTTAAATAATCCTGGTAACAGATTATTCCAAGTAGCCCTTCGAGAATATCGCCTTTATAAAAATCGGTTGAATCATAAAGAAGCGTAAATAATGGTATTCCATCCTTTGTTAAAACTGTTGAAAATCCTACATAACGTGAGAGCTGGATTTTCTTTAAAAATTTTATTTTAACTTCAGGTCTAACATGATCCGTTTTTGAGACGTGATATAACACATCACCGCCTTTTATAAATATTGTCTGCGTTAAAAATTCATCTTGAGTTACTAAATTATTTTTCAACAATTCATTATGTAAGTATCCAGTGAACCTAACAGCTTTTTCGTTCTGATCTGAATCATAAGACCTGATTTTTTCGTATAATGGTGAAATAAAATAATTTACATTCCAATCCTCAGTTCCAGCTGAGGTCTGAATTAAAAGTTTGATTTCCCCTTTTGTTCCTAATTTAAATGTCGCTCTTGCGTAAGGACCCAATCTGTCATCGTGAATATATATTTTATCAAAATCCCACGTATAAAATGTTAACTTCGGACCGTCATGAGTAAAATAAGGAATAATTTTTTGATTACTTTTGTATCCAGCAACACAGACGGCATGGTAGGCATTGCCAATGTTGATGATTAATATAACTGGAAAACCAGAATCTAAATTGATTTTTAAAAGTGTTTTGAAAAAAGAAATATTTTTCGCACCTACCCAATGCGGTAAATATCCAGCGCTTCTTATTGCCTCATAAATTTGATGAATTGTTAAACCGGTATAGGCAGGAAAAGATTTTTCATGCGCAATATATTTCACTGCACTTTCTGTAATTTCTAAAGGAGTAATAGCTCTTCGGCCATTGTCTTTATTAATCTTCTGTAAACTGGACCAAATTGCCGTAGTAGCACATGTGTTGATTCCAATTTTATTCCAGTGTAACCAAGGGTAACGTTCTCATGATAGTCCAGGGAAGCGGAAATTTTTACCTTGGAATAAACTGAGATAAATCACCCTTAAAAAGAGAAGGCCGGGTAAAACAGCTTGCCAGCTCCCGACCTTCAAAAAAAAAGATATACAGAAGTTATCCACATTTTCAAAAAAGGTCAAACGAAAATTTCTTCTGGGGAAGAAGGTTAAGCTGTCTATCCCTGAAATATGTTCAATTTGCGGCATGAAGGGTTCCGACTGTCTTATTCATTGGGGATTTTATCGTGTCTATAGCAAACAGGATACGGTTCCGGTCATCCAAGGGGTCTTGTTCTATTACATCCACCGGCTGTACTGCAAAGAGACGGGAAGAACGATTTCCCTTCTGCCCGATTTTCTCCACCCCAGGAAAAGACACACTCAACGATATGTAAGCACTGTATTCTGCCGGGTTTTGGGCACAGGGAAATCATTGAAAGGAACGGCCAGGGAGATGCAAACCCATTTTCAGACAATTCAGAAATGGCTTTCCAACTTCTCGGATAACCGGCACCAAAAATCCGTTTGTTTCGCTCCATATGCTTCCGGTTATCATTGGCAGAGTTCATCGAGTCCCGACTACTGCGCCTCTTTCTGGCGGATGTTGCGGGAAAGTTTTTCGGGATCCGGTCCGGAACCATTGAGAATCGGTACCCGCCTCCTTTGGGAAGGGTTCGGCTGTCCGCTGTACTGAGAGCGAAGCAATTTTTACCGGATTAATCCGGACGATTTCGGTTATGCCGCTCTCACAGTAATTCCGCCAACACATAAGATGTCCTCAACAGCCTTGCAGGGGGTGATTATCTTGCCGGTATTTAATGCTGAGAGGCGTATTATGGATGAGCATATGCGGGAGAAAATTGCCTTGTTCCGTTTTTCGGTCATCGGTCCCCTTATCAACGGAGAGCTGGCTCACGGCGAACTCAAACGAAAGATGAAAGAACTCTCCCTTCGTGTTTATGCCATACCTGACTCCAGGAGGCGTCATGTAGGCCGTGGCACTATTGAAGAATGGCTTTATTTGTACAAGCATAACGGCTATGACGGTCTCAAGCCCAAAAACAGGAGTGACCGGGGCAAGACACGGTCTATTTCCGATGAGGTGTTACGGAAAATATCTTTGAAAAAACAGGAAAAACCACGACGGCCTATAGCTTTGATTTGCTGGGATATGTACCGCAATAAGGAAATCGACACTCCGAACCAGCCTCTCTCAACCATCTACAGGTATTTACACCATAAAAATCCGAACGCTCATGCAATCAAAATGCAGCAGAAGAGATATGCCTCGAGGTATGCCAATGAAATGTGGCAATCAGACGTCATGCATGGCCCCTGGATACCGCATCAACCGGGTGGAAAAAGCCATAAGACCTATCTTATAGCCGTTATAGACGACGCATCCCGGCTGATCGTCGGGGCCGGTTTTTATCCTGCTGAAAAACTCATCAACCTGAAAAAGATTCTTAAGGAGGCCATACATACCTACGGGATACCGACGAAACTATACGTTGATAACGGAAAAATCTACAAGTCGCATGATATGGAAATTGCTTGCGCCAAAATCCAAATACATCTTATTTACGCTACTCCGTATCAGCCCCGAGGCAAAGGCAAAATTGAGAGGTTTTTCCGACGAGTGCGGGAACAGTTCCTTACCGGAATACAAAACATACATTCTCTACAAGAACTGAATGAGGCTTTTTCCTGTTGGCTCAGGGACCAGTACAACAGATGCCCCCATTCAGGCATAGAAGGCCAAAAACCCCTGGATGTTTTCCTTAAACTTGCTCACCATATCCGCAGGATTCCGGCTGATATACCTCTGGAAGAGTTGTTCTATCGTAAGGAAAACCGCCAGGTGCAGAAAGACAGCACGTTCCGGGTATGGAACCGTCTTTATGAGGCACCTGAGCATCTGATAGGAAAGAAAATCGATGTGTTCTTCGACTATGACGACCTGAGCCGCATAGTCATCAGATACCAGGGAAAATCCGAAGGCGCCTGCAAACCCATTGACTATATCGACAATTCAAAAATCAAACGAAAACCTTTAGACAACAAGGAGGACGAAGATAATGATCTTAGCGGCTTTTTCGCTTAAACAGCTCCCTTTCCAGAAAGACATCTCCCGCAAAAACCTGTTCCTTAACAAAATATATGAAGAAATGGAGTCCCGGCTTCAGTTCTTGCGGGATACCATGGGCATCGGTCTCTTCACCGGGGAAATAGGTTCAGGCAAATCCACAATGCTCAGAATGATGGAGCAGTCCCTTAACCCTCAGCTCTTCAAATTCGTTTATCTTCACAGGGGAATGGACAACTTGGGTAATTTCTACAACCAGTTCGCCTTGCGGCTCGGCATACAGCCCAAATACCGCAAAGCCGACGTCTCACAGCAGGTCCTTAATGCCATAGAAGAACTGAGTACCGAGCAAAAAATCAAAACTTTTCTTGTACTCGACGAAGCTCACCTGCTGAAACCCGACATCCTGGATGAAATAAGGCTGATACACAACGCCGAAATGGATTCCAAAGACTATCTGGCAACCGCCATCGTCGGGCAGCCGCCCCTGAGAAAAATGATGGGATACATGAAATACCTCCCGCTTGCACAGAGAATATCCGTTTCCTTTCACCTTCCTGCCTTAAACCGGGATGACGCATATAAATATTTTGAGCATCATATGAAAATCGCAGGCGGAAACTCAAAAGTCTTCAAAGACAATGCAGTCGAAACCATTATCAATGCTTCAAAGTGTATTCCCAGGGTCATTAATAATATAGCCTTGAAAGCAATGTATAATGCGGTACATGAAAAAATGACTATCGTGGATC
>JBHPJW010000075.1:0-11062 GCA_042567505.1 Fibrobacterota bacterium | reverse complement strand
GCGAATCCAGCATATTCTCCAATACTTCGTCAAACTTCTCACGGGTTATAAAGCCCCGGGAAAAGGCGATTTCCTCCAGGCAGGCAATTTTAAGCCCCTGCCGCGTTTCCAGGGTATAGATAAAATTGGCCGCTTCCAGCAGGCTGGCGTGTGTTCCCGTATCCAGCCAGGCAATACCCCTGCCCAGCAGCTCGACTCTCAGCTCCTGTGTCTCCAGGTATTTCAGGTTAACATCTGTGATTTCCAGTTCACCCCGGGCCGAGGGCTCCAGTTCCTCCGATATGCTGACTACCCGGTTATCATACATATACAATCCAGGCACAGCGAAGCTGGACTTGGGCTTTCCCGGCTTTTCCTCGATCCCAATCACGTTATAATCATCATTAAATTCCACCACCCCATATCGTTCTGGGTCTTTAACGTAGTATCCGAAAACAAGGGCCCCACGATTAAATTCTGAAACAATTTTATGCAGTCGCATATTACCGTAAAATATGTTGTCACCCAGAATAAGGCATACATGGTCACTGCCGATAAACGTTTTACCGATGATAAAAGCCTGAGCAATTCCCTGGGGTTTGTCCTGCACCTCATATTCGATATTGATTCCCCACTGGTTTCCATTCCCTAAGAGTTTCTGAAACCTCGGAATGTCTTCATGGGTAGATATCAGCAGCACTTCCTTTATCCCTCCCAGCATCAGGGTAGACAGGGGATAATACACCATGGGTTTATCATATACCGGCATCAACTGCTTGCTCGCCACTTCTGTCAACGGATGCAATCTTGAACCGGCCCCGCCTGCTAGAATTATGCCCTTCATAGTACTTACCTCGATAAATAGTTGTCTTATTATAGAAAATTTCTTCTCCGGAAACGGTAACGGTTTAGGTGACGATGCCCGGTTTATATGGTTCCGTAAGGAGACCACCCCGTCACCCTGAGCCTGTCGAAGGGTGCGGAATACCATGTTCCTGAAGGTAAAGCAGCACCGTCATGCTTCGACGGGCTCAGCATGACGTTCACCCTTACCGCATAACATCACCGAATAACACCAAGTCTTTCCCACTTCTTCTTCTTAGAACCGTCTGTGAACCACACTTCCATCAATGCGGAATAAACGTCCGGGCCCAGATGGCTCAGGTCTACTGACATTTCCGGCTGTTTCCCCGGCAGAAGAGGATTTTCATAATTCTGGTCCTTCACCACATTCCCGGCCAGATCATACAGCCGGAGACGGGCCTTATCCGCCGCCGCCCCAATGTCCAGATGAATACCGGCCCTGGGCCCTGTCAGGGGACTGGGAAAAAAATGAAATTCACGGATTTCCTTGACTTCCTGAAGGCCGACAGGTTCCTGCAGCTGACCGGCATCTAAATAATTATGGCGCTGCATGTTCCCGTCCGGGGCCGTCCAGTCCGCTCCGGCCTTCGCTCTTGCATTGGGCAGGGACCACGCGTATACTCCTCCTGTGCCGGTCTGGGCAAATAGCTCCAGGCCTTCAGAACCGTCAATGTTAAAAAGCGAAATATTGATGAAAGGAACATCAGTGGTATCATAATTCAGGCCCCCCACGGACAGGGGCCAGTCAGTTTTATTGAGAGAGGGGATTCCTCCATACCGGACTTCATCCGCGCTGCTGCTGAAAGAACTGGTTGTTAAAGGATCTCCCCGGCTGTCCACAGCCCAGATCAATCCATCCGGAGAAGCGATAAAAACCACTGTTTCCCCGTTAAGCTCCGCCACTAAAGGGGTTGACTGCACCACGGTGGCCGGAAAGGCATAACTGGAATACAGCTGGCCCACCAGCTGGGTCCTTTCCAGGGTAAAGGGCCACCCTTCCATGATCGCCCCATGGTAATTCACCGCCTGCACATTATTGGGACCGGTGAAGATAATCTCGGGGTGACCGTCCTCATTGAGGTCTGCCAGGGCCGGTGAGCTTCTGTCTTCCGTAACCAGGTCTATTTCACCCTCCGGGCTGGTAAAAGCTGTGGCCCTTCGAAAAACCCTTGGGAAATTTGGGAAAGGATTGCCGTCCTGCCGGAAAATACAGCTGGTCCCCCGGGATCCCATAAGGAGAATATCGCTTTCGCCGTCGCGGTCAAAGTCAGAACCCGCCACTGAAAAAAATTCATTGGAACTGCTCCAACCGGACCGGACAACCTCTTTCGGGCTGTTGTTGGCTACATCAACCATGACCACCCCGGCGCCGGCGCCTGAAAGGACAGGAACCAGGCGGTCTGAACCGTTGTCATGGATGGCAGCCATGGAGTGGTACTGCAGAGAAGGAAGGGAAACACGTTGCAATTCTCCCCCGCTGTCTGAATAAGCCACTGCCTCATTCTGGCCGTTAACTACCCAAATCTCATCCCCGATAACCATGGGACCCAGGACACCACCGGCCTCAACCGTAAACCTGAGATGAGAGGATGCATTTGTCCCGCCCAGGCTGTCTGTTATTAATGCGGTCAAATGGAGTCTTCCATCCGCAGTCAAGACACAGGAGACAGTATCATGCATGACCGCGCTTCCCAGTGGGCGGCCCATCTCATCTCCCAGTGAAAAAACAGGGAGTACCAGGCTGTCCCTGTTCTTCCCTGCCGGCAGAAGCGTATGTAAGGAATCATAAGGCTCGGCGATAAGCAGGGTATCAAAGACAGAAACCGCCCCGTTGCCCTGAGGGTCAAAAGCCTGCAGATACCCTTCGTCGCTGAGCGCAAGGGCGAACCGGCCTGCAGCATAATCCAAAAAGGCCAGGCCCTGAGGACTGCTGCCCGGGGCGGTTATCACCGGCCACTTCCATCCGGCCTGACGCATAATATTCGGATTGCTGTTCCAGATAACCCTCAGTCTCAGGACTGAATCGGGAAAAGTCAAAACAGAATCCCCGGAAATCAAATTCACTCCCCGCAACAGGCGGTCATCAGCAACATCAGGCAGAACAGCCTCCAACACGATATGGGATTTTCCATCATTCCAGGCGTTGGTATTGGCATGGCCGTAAGGGCTGATAAAGCGTATGGTGTCCCGGCTCCAGGTAGTATCATCACTTTCAGAAACCTCCTTTACATATTTCCGGATATGGGGAAGCATGTCTGAACCCGAGCCGAAGTCAAAGACAGACTGATTGAGCTGGTCCTTGCCCTCCTTGCCTATGGAAAGATCACCGTCAGCCTCCACCAGATTGATTCCCAGAAACTCCTGGGTTTCCTCAACAGAAGCGTTAACAAATCCATAACGCACTGCTTCCTCAATAAACCACTCATTTACATGCCAGACCAGCAATCCCGATCCCGGAAGGCCCATATCATAGCTGCTGACACCGGTGATAATTCCCCTGGGACGTCGCTGGTTTACAGCGCAGTTTTTTCCGTTTTCATCACAAAGAGAATCCAGCAGCAAAGAGTCAACATGGGCGGAAGGCAGGGTGATGGAATCCTGCAGAGAAAAGGCGTTATCACTGACGGATTCCTGTTCACTGAAATATACCGTGATCGAATCATGTAAAGACCGCTGACGATTTTCCACCATAAGGTATTCGCGCTCGTTTATGGGGACGATAAGCGAATTTGTGTTGCCGGAACCGGAAGCTAACGGGCTCCAGAGTTCGTATTCAGCCGCCCCCCCGGCAGCGGGATAAGCAGTCAAAGGCTCTTCCCATCCCATGTAATATCTCAGCCAGGCAGAGGGATACACAGGGATAAAACCAAAAAGCGATAGGTGGCCAACATCCATCAAATCAAAATATCCCAGCTGAGTAAAGCCGGTTCCCCGGTCCCAGGTATCTGGCATTCCAATCTGTCTGGCAATCTGGTTCACCAGGATGCCGTTGATACCGAAGTTTACCTCATCCTGGGACGCGCTCTCGCTCAGCACCATGACCTGGGAGACCGTGTCGCCGCCAAAAACCGCCACCCCCAGGGAATCACCCTTCTGGGCCGACACGGGGTCATTCTCATCCGGATCCTGCAGGTCTTTTAAAAGAAAAAAGTCCTCTCGGGTGGCAAAAAAATCCACAATATCGTTAGGAGTATCAGCCCCCAATTGCCCCAGTTTGCCACCGTCGATTAAGCCTGAATGCCCGGCATGAAAAATGAGGTAACATCTATACACATGAGGACTATTGCTGGGGGGGACCATGAAGGGATTGTTCGCGCTGTTATCCTCGTTGTTGGCCCGGCGGATGGTTTCTGCCACAAATGACATCAGGGCCTGGGCCTTTCTCTCATAAAAAAAAATGTTTTTCTCCTCAGATCTTTTACTGGGATTATAGGCGGCCATCCTGTTTTTTAATTGGTAGGGATTTGTTATCCTGCCGTCCTGATCCGGCTGGGGAAAAATTCGCCACTTGAGGGCTATTCTGCCTTCGGAGATTTTGGTGAAGTAATCATTGGCGAATTCAAGATGCTTATCAAGGTAGTACCTGTAATTGCGGAATCCCACCGGGTCCAGTTTAAAGGTGGAATCATAAGCGGAGTTAAACTTGCCATCTCCGGTGGTATTGGAATTGTCCTCCGGTATTTCTTCCGCAAACTCCGCATACATCACAAAAATTTCCAGCGTATCCGGCTCGCCAAAGGCGCTGCGCTTAAAAAGAGGACCACCAGATTCTTTTCTTTCGGATATTTCTCCAATGTTGTAGGTAGAGGGCTTCTTCATAAGGGGCAGGCGGGGGAACACTCCTGACCAGACATTGCCGGCGTAAATCATAACGACTGCAGCGACCGCAGTCAGCTTCAGGGACCATTTTGATATCCGGCTGTGAGTGGGGGTTTTCCGGCTCATTTTCGGATGATAATCTACTAAAATTTCATTATAAGAGCCCTATTGTCCGGCCTGTAAACAATTCTCCGGTAAGGAAAGCATTATGGTCAATAACTTATCAGTCAAGGCTTTCCCCAGCTCAAAAGACGGTAGAAAAAGCCGATTGGTGTTATTGGAAATACACTCCATGGCCGGAGTGGATAGGGCAACACACATTGAAAATCCGGGCCTTGTAATTACGGACAGTCTTCATAGGACGCGGAAAAGCTCCAGTTTGTCCAGGTGCTTACGGTAAGGACATGAGAAGTGTCGAGACGGGCCCCGTATTCGATGGAATTATAGCTCCAATAGGCGAAACATTTCTCCGGGCAGAATACGGGCCCCTGGACAATGCATCTCGGTTCCTGGGCTTCTACGGTTAAAGAATCACCCATGTAATAGACTGCCTGCACCTCGTAGAATTGAGAACAATTGCCGTTCACACACACCAGGTTTTCGTACATTTCCGGATTCAAGGAGTCAACCCGGATGCTGATGACAAATGAATCAGGTGCGTAAACCGGTGTGATAACCGCATCCCCCTGGGTAAGCGTGACATTAGTCCCCTTAAGCAGAGAATCGTCAAACGTTGCGCTTCCGGTAACAGCTTCCCAGTGATCAAAATGAAATTTCCAGGGCCCTTCCGTGGTATTTATAGCTGTCTTTGTGCCGTGTATTACTGTTACGGGCCCCACCGGAGCCGCGAGGATTCCTCCGGCAGTGTCGATTGAAAGTGTATACTCACTTACGGTAAAATTGGCCTGGATGGCGGCGGTGTCTGAGAAAAGGTTAATGGAAGTGGAAATTGAACCGGTATCGCTTATGGTTAGGGCACCGCTGGTTACGGTCCAGTTCTGAAAGGTAAAGCCAAAAAGCGGGTCGGTGGTTACCTCGTAACTGAGGTCCACAGGCACCTCCAGCGTATCATAAGGGGCCAGAGTTTGGTCCAGATAGTGGTTTACATACAGCAGGCCGGGCCGTATCACTTCCAGCTGGTACAGCTTTGAGGTCGTCCCGTCTTCGGCCGTCACCTCGATGTCAAGCGTGTCTTTCCCCACGCTGAATCCGTAATAGTCTACCGGCTGCCCGGAAGGGACCTCGGTGCTTTCCAGTTGTATAACAGCCCGGGAACTGTTTGCCGTAGGCGTCACCGTTATACTGGATACAGCGTGTTCCAGAGTTAAGGTGTAAAATAAACTGTCCGGGTTGAACTCCGGCGACATGGCAGAGAGATCGACCGTCAGGTCCGACAGGGCGGCGTCAGTACTTGCGTTCCTGGTAATATTCAGCTGATAAGTCCTCACTGAGGAGTCCTGCGCCGTTACCTGGATATCGACTTGTATGCCCTCAATTGGAATACCCATGGGATCAGTTGCCTCCCCGGAGTTTACTGCGGTTCCATTTACGGTAATGCCCGAGTTGATGTCTCCGGCGGTTGGGGTAATTGTTATGAGGGTATCCTCGCTCGCCGCCTGGACGGTGTACAGTAAATGAGCGGGATTAAAAACCGGATCCAGTTCACCTGCCGAAATTTCCAGGCTGGAAAGGGAATTGTCCGGGCTGTAAACGACAGTCACCACCACCGTATCCAAACCTGTTTCGCCGTCATTGTCGGTGATCCTCAGAATACAAGTGTACACCATAGGTTCCGCGGGAGCAAAGAAACTGGTGTCCTGCCGAGATGCTGTCATGAACTGACCGTCATTGATTTTCCATTCCATTTTTTCGATGGTCCCGTTGTCATCTGTGCCTGCAGCATGCAGATTGATGGGCTGGTTGACGATGACCGTGGTGTCATTACCCGCGTCTGCGACTGGAGGGTTCACCGGAGCCGTCTGCATGGTGACGTCCAGCACAACGGTAGTGTCACCGGCCGTCACCACGACGTTACCCACTTCCACCAGGGTATAATCTGTTCCACCAAGGGACAGGTTGTAAGTGCCGGGTGTCAGATCGCTGAAAAAGTATTCTCCGCTGATATTGGTATTATCGCTGAGGCCGTTAAGCGTGACCGGAACATTGGGCAGGGGGGCGCTGACTATGGGGGCCAGTACACGTCCTGTGACGGCCCCGACAGAGTCGGGGTTCAGCGGCCCGGATACCACAATGACTACACTGTCATAAACAGCTTGATTAATTACCGCCCTGGCATAAATAAAAGCCTCCCCGGCGGAAACAGGTGATACTTGCCCGGCACTTGAGACAATGGCTATGGAGGCGTCGCCGCTGGACCAGGTAACCTCAGCGGTGATGGAATCAGGGGAAACTGTGTATTGAAGCGCCCCCGTATTGCCCCCTGCAACCAGCTTCAGGGTATCCCGGGTTATATCAATAGCCTCCAGTGCCGCAGGATTGGAAATTACAGTAATCACAGCTGTTTTGGATATACTGCTGTCGCTTTTCAGGGCAGCTGTCACCTCGGCGCTTCCCATCCCGGCAGCCTGTACCAGGCCGGAATCGGACACGGTAACAACTGAACTGTCACTACTGCTCCAAAATACCTCGTAACTGTTGGGGAATACCGCCGCGTTCAGAATGGTATCAGAGCCCGGGTAAAGGACAAGGGAGTCCGGCCACAGGGTCAGGACAATATCGTTTACGATGTCCCCGCCCTCAACGACATAAGGGGTTTGCTGTTCTGAAATTACCTCTCCGCCGGAATTGAATTCCTTGATAATCAGGTTGAGGTCTTCGCCGTTGTAGTCGTCGACAGTTTTAATATAGGGACCATTAAAGCCCTCATCACTTTTGTTTCCACTGTAAAGCAAGGCGCTTTTATCTCCGTATTCCACCCAGACCTCGATACTGTCGGTATTTTGAGACAGCGGCTTGGGACTCATCATTTTAAATTGTGTTTCCGGGTCATGGTCCTGGGGACTGCTGCAGGAAACCAGACCCTGCCAGGTGATCACTCCGATACCCGCTGCCAGGATTAACCTCCGGAAAACTGTATTTTTCAAGGCCGGTCTATTCATAATTTGATATGGTGTTGACTTCAGGCGAGTTATCTCCTCCGGATACCAGGAAAACAGTTACTATGCCCGCTACAGCCACTCCGCCCGCTGTCCACCACATCCACCTTTTTATTTTCGGACCTTCCTGGGTCTCCTGCTTTTGATCGGTTTCAGTACTGGTGCCGGCTTGTGCTGACGGGGATTTAAGATTCGCGTTTTCATCCTCAGGTGGAACCGGATCCGGGCGATCGCTTTCCATGCGCTGGTACCGCTCTTTTACTCTGAGGAATATGGATTCAATGTTGTCGGATATATACATGTCGATAAGATCGACGGTCGGCACCAGCTTTAGGAGTTGGTACATGTAACTTTCACCTTTGTCTTTGGTCTCCGGCTTGGAGGCGTAAATGACACTTAGGTACTTATACATGAATATCCTGTCCTCTTTTCCGGGGGAGGGGGTTCCTTTTCTGAATGTCTCCAGGGCATCCACAACCGCCTTAAAATCACCGTTAAAGTACAAAGCGCTTATGGTTTCCTTATCCAGAGAACCGTCGGGATTCAGGCCCGGCACGCACCACCCGGATTGCATAATCAAAAAAACGGCCAATCCTGCCGCATAACCCGCTTTCATATTATGAGTTTTCACCTGCACAAGGTTTCCAGTGGAATATCAATGGTATATGGTGAATTTACCTTTTTATTTTAGTTGTTACAGTATTTCCCAACACCAGTTATTGTTACCATACAGAACCGGAGGAGTCTGGCGATTCCTCTTCCATTTCCACAGGCTGCCGCACTGGTGTTAATCCTCTCGGGACTTTTATAAAAAAGGGGGATTTGTTCCAGGATGGATTATCTTCCAGAGTTTTTACTTTCATCTCTAAGAGCAGTTCATCGTATTTGAGCTGATTATATTGATAAATCTTTATGTTTCCGGCGAGAGGCCGGCCGTTATAAGTTTCGTAATCAATATATTCTATTTTATATTTGGAGAATGAGGCGCTCTTTACCAATCCGTTTTCCGGCCCTATTCGGTATACCGTGTTTTTGTCGATTTCTCTGAAAACTTTGTCCTTTTTTGCGGTATTTTGTTCTTCATACACTCCTTCCCTCAGATATCCACCCCATAGGAATCCTACCATATGGTGAATCATCATTCTCTCCAGCTTTAACAGGGAAAGAGTGACTTTATCGTGTTTTCCCTGGTAAAACAGATCCTCTCCGGGGATTATCAGGCTCCAAAGGGAATCAGCTACCCAGTAAAAACTTCCTAAATGAGACCCCATTGGGCCCTTAAAATCCATTTTATACCTAGTCTCGGGAACCATGGCCAGAACGGTGGTTAGGCTTGATTTTTTCTTTTCCTCATAGACAGTGATCTTCAATACAGCTCGAAGGGAATCGGGACGAGAGACCCCTTCTATCCTTTTCGTGTCCATTAGCTGCAGGCCTTGATGGTATTTAACCACGGGGGCGCAATGATACAGGCACAGAGCCCAGAGAATCACCACTGATTTTTTCAGGTTCATGGTTACTCTGGTTGTGAGGAGTGAGTGCCTCATAATTATAGATGACGAATTACGGATTATGAATTAAAAGAGTGAATGACCTCTCGTCCTCCGAAGCTTCAACATCGAAAGAAGGCGGCATTTTTTTTAGAAGATTAATGGCAAATAATTCATAATTGAGAATAATTTATAATCTTTTTTAACCTCAATCCTCAATTTTCAATTCTCAATCCTGGTTAATAAATCCAAAATTAAGTATTTACAGGACATATTTGTTTAAATAACCCCCTCTTTATGTCTGATCTCTATAGTTTGAAAATTGAAAAACTTATTCCGGGAGGAGATGGGCTTTCGCATATCAAGGGAAAAGCTGTCCTGATTCCCTATGTCATTCCCGGTGAAACCGTCTCGGTAAAAACCATAAATATCAAAAAGGAGTATGTAAAAGCTGAGCCGGTGCATATTTTAAAACCCTCTTCTTTTCGGAAGAAACCAGAATGCGATTACTTCACTTTTTGCGGCGGGTGCAGCTGGATGCATATGAACTACAGCGAACAACTACAGCAAAAAGTGGCTGTCTTTCAGGAGGCAATGCAAAGGACAGGAAAAATCGAGCTTCCCCATCCGGATATTGTATCTGGTAACTCTCTGAGATACCGTAACCGCGTGCAATTTCAGGCAGATTCACATGGCAATCTGGGATTCATGCGCCGCGGCAGCAATACTATAATCACGGTAAACGCCTGCCCGGTTTTACATAAATCCCTGGAAAGCTTGATTGATCCCAAAAATACCCAGTTAGAGAAATGGTATAAAAACAGTTGCTTCACTGGACAAAAAAAGATTCCTGCTTATGCGAGCAGTACATGGGTGGCCCATCCGGGATCTCCCGATCCCCTGGGATCTTCTGGTGACTTATGGGAGGATATCCTTGGAAAACACATTTTTTTCAACCTTGACTGCTTCTTTCAAAGCAATTCAAAATTACTGCCTGAATTTGTAAGGTATGCCGTCGAGGGCCAGAAGGGCGTTATCGCCATGGACCTTTATTGTGGAGTGGGCCTGTTTGGCGCTTTTTTGGGGGAACATTTCGATCAATTAATTGCCGTAGAGCAGAATAAAACCGCTGTGAAATATGCCCGGAAAAACTTAAAGAGTTCAAACTGCAGGATATTCAATGAGAAAGTTGAGAATTTAGACAGCAATTCCTTTAAAGGCCCTGTCCAACTTATCCTGGTTAATCCACCCAGAACCGGGCTTACCAAAGCGGCTCGAAAATTTATTCTTCAGCTCGCCCCCGATAACATGACATACATTTCCTGCCATCCCGTGACTTTGGCCAGAGACCTCAGGGGATTCATGGATTCAGGATATCAAGTGACAGATTTCCGTCTCTTTGATTTTTTTCCCCAGACCGCCTATGTAGAATCAATTGTGAAAATGAAAAGAAAAAGCTGACAATGTAAGGTTTTTGTAACCTTTGCTATTGTAATTAGTTAATAATTGTTTAGTTAAAAGTTTTTTTGCATATTATTTAATTGCTGATTCTGATGATCACAGGCAGAAACAGCAGTTTTTTTCTTATTTAGCGTAGAAAAGGAATAAAACGACAACCAATTTTTCGGGAATTTCTTATGCTCTATGCACTTTTTGGTGTTGCCCTTTTACTACTGATTTTATTGACGGCCACGGCTGTCTATTTTGCGCTTCAGAAAAAGGAGGAAAAGGATTACCCAACCATTCATGCCAGCGGAATCTTTTCTCTTGTGCGGCAATCGCCCAGAAAAATGC
>JBHPJW010000073.1:0-11451 GCA_042567505.1 Fibrobacterota bacterium | reverse complement strand
CTGAGCCCCTTCAGCGCCTTTGACGCGCCCATAGAAGTAAGCGGAATACTGGAAAAGCAGCTGCTGGAGGTGTCGGAAATAGAAATGAACCTGATAAACCGGCAGATAAAAATTTTGGAGCAGAGCATGATCCACAAATCGGACCTGACCAGCTCTCCGCCGGTGTTCACCCCCCTTTCAAATGACAGGGATAAAAGGGCTCTGGACAGTCTGATGGAGAAACGGATGCAGATTGAACAACAGGTAAAGGAATTACAGAAATTGAACCAGCAGCAGAGCGCTCTCAAGGCGGAGGAACACAAGATGCAGCCCAAATACATCGATGTATGTATGATTCTGTACAAACGGTTAAAAGAGAGGTATCAAAACGCCAACCGGGCCATTAAAGAATACACCAAAAAGAAGGAAGAGTTTTTGAAAAAGCAGGGAACGAAGCAATGAAGTCCCTGTGGAAAGAGCTTTTGCCGGTGTACGGAGCCTGTCTGTGCCTGACCGTGTGCGCGGGGCGGACCAGTGGGGCCGTCTCTGGTCCGGACAGGGCCGTTTACCGGAAGTCCCTTCAGGGAAAGACGGCCCCTGATCTTACTTCCGAGGACATCTCCGATTCCATCAGACACTACGACCGGCTTATCCGGGAGACGAAAAAAACTTCCGGTTACTACGGGAAATTGATTAGCAGCGAACGCGATCAGCTGATAAAAGACATAGAGACCATGCTGAGGATCTTTCCTCTTTCACAATATAATGGTGAGATTCTCCTGAGGCTGGCGGAGCTTTCTTATGAACAGGAGACAGAGCAGTTTGACGCGTTGCTGGACCAGAGGGACCGGATGCTGGAAGAGGCCCGGGCGAGGGGAGACACCAGTGACGTGGCCTTTCCGGCCATTGCCTTTGACAAAACCATTGCCGTGTACGACAGATTGCTCGCAACACCCGCCTACGAGAAGGAACATCCGGTGGCCCTCTATTACAAGGCCCTCTGCCTTATCAGGACCAAGCGGGAAGATGAGGCCGTGGAGAACCTCATAACCATCACTCAGAAGTTTCAGAAATCGGACTATTATACCGCCGCACTGATAAAAATCGGGGACTATTATTTTAACCGCCCTTATATGAAAGGCGGGCAGGGGTACAATCTGGCCATAGAATCATTTAAGAAAGCCATCAGCAATCCTTTCAACCCGCATTTCCGTGAGGCCATGTATAAACTGGGATGGTGCTATTTTCAGCAGGACATGTACGGGGAGGCTATTTCCGTATTCAAGTCCCTGGTCGAAAAATCCAATCTTGATTTCAGCGGGACTTCCGGCGCAGATCTTATAAGGAATCCTCTGTTGCGGGAAGAGGCGATAGAGTTCCTGGCGGTTTCCCTGGACGAGAGCGGAGAGCTGGAAGACGCGTTGAGTTTCCTGAAAGTTATCGGTAATGACAATTACGCGTCCAAAGTGTTTTTAAAGCTCAGCAACATCTACATACTGCGCTCGGACTATACCAAATCCACCCGGGCCCTGAACATGCTTCTGGACAATTATCCCCTGAGCGTGAAGGCGCCGGTAGCAAAACTGACCCTGGTCAATAACTATCAGGTCCTCGGCAGGCTCGAGGAAGCGGAAATGAACCTGCGGGATTTTTTTGATTCCTACAGCAAGGGCAGTGAATGGTATAGAAACAACCGGGACCGGGAGGTGAGGGCGTATGTGGACTCACAGGCTATAAAAATCCTGATCAAATCCACAGAGGACATGTTGAGGGAGGCCCGGCGGGCCAATGACAGGAACATGTATATCAAGGTTGCCAAAAGCTACAACAGGCTGCTGGAGGAGTATCCTCAGAGGAGGGAATCATATGAAGTGGAATGGAACCTTGCGGTTATTTTTGAAAAATATATCAAGAATTACAATGCCGCCTATTTCAACTACATGAGGGTCGCCACTCAATATCCCTATACCGGGCACAGGAAAGAAGCGCTCTTGAGCGCTATCTCCTCCGTGCAGAAAGTATGGGAAAGCGGTCAGGCCTCGGTTCCCGATGACACCACTTTGTCTGAACTGGCCATAGACACCAGTCTCACCAGCGTGGAAAAGGACATTATCAACGGCGCCCGAAAATTCATGGAATTCTATGGCGGCGACAAAGAAGCCGTGGATATCATGCTCATTGAGGCTTCAGTATATTTTAACCGGAGGCTCTATTCCCGGGCCATCCCGCTGTATAAGCAGATCCTGAGTAAAAAACCCAGACCAAAAAATTATCAGGAAGTGATGGAACTCCTGGCCCAATCTTACATGGGAGCGCAGGACTTCAAGCAGGCGGAACACTGGTTCGGAGTGCTGGCCGGCCAGGCGGTAAATCCAAATTACATAAGAGCCGGAGCGGAGGGACAAATGGAGGCCGCGTACCGGGGCGCCGGAAAACTGGAAAAGCAAGGGAAGTTCGTCCAGGCCGCCATGGAGTTTGCTTCAGTCGCCCAGCGTTATCCCTCCGCCAGGCTGGCGGACATTGCTCAGTTTTCGTCCGCGGAAGCATATGAGAAAGCGGGGAATTACGAAAAGGCGGCCCTGGCATATGTCGAGTTGTCGAAGATGTTTCCTCAGTCCAAATACGCTGACGGAGCGCTGTTTAACGCTGCCACCAATTATGAGAATGTTCAGCAGTTGAAGAAGGCCATTGAGACATATGAAGACTTGATTAAGAGATTTCCCAATTCTCCACATATCAAGAACGCCCTTTTCAATATTTCCCTGAATTATGAAAAACTGAAAGACTTCGAGAAGGTGGCCGAGGTTAATGAGCGATTTGCCAGAATGTTTCCCGGAGAAAAAGACGCTCCTGATATGCTGTTTAACACCGGCAAGTACTATATGAAAGCAGAGTTGTACGATAAGGCCTTGAATGTGTTCAGGCGTTTTTACACCAAGTACCTGGGGTCGGACCGGGAACTTGAAGCCAGGCTTTATACCGGAAGGTGTTATCTGGCCATGGAAGACCCGTTGCAGGCGGAAGAGAATTTCAGGAGCGCTATCGCCAGGACTTCTTATCTGGCGGGACAGGGAATTCCTGTCAACAAGTTTTATGCTTCTGAGGCCCAGATGGAGCTGGCGGGAATAGTAAGCCGGAAATATCACCAGATTCAGTTGAAGCTCCCCGTGGATGCTTTAGAAACGTCAAAGAAACAAAAGGCGGAACTGTTGAAACAGGCGGTTGCCGCCTACCAACTGGTGATTGATTATAAAAATGAGAGCGCGGTTAAGGCTACCCATAAGATTGGCGGTCTGTATGAAGATTTTGCTTTCCGTTGGAAGGAACAGGAGAGGCCGTCTGATTTGAATCCGGCCAGGGCGGCCGTAGTTGAAAAGAAAATACTGGTGGCCGCTTCAAACCTGCTGTCAAACAGCCTGCCTTTCTACCAGAGCAACCGGTCCTTTGGCAAGACACCGGCCAGCAAAAAACTGCCTCGGGAAATCCGTTCCTATATTGACTCTTCCAGTATGAAGTTGAAAAAGCTGGATTTGACCAGGGCCGAGTGGCAGCTGCAGAGCGCGTATGTTATTTTAAACAGCCCTGTGCCGGATAAGATAAAAGCGGACCCGCTCACGCATTTCATTTATGTGAATAAGCTGCTGGAGACCACCAGCGGGGATTTTGAGAAATCAATCCAGGACTTCCGGGAGTTCTGGGTACGTGGACAGGGCCAGAGGAATAATCCGTTCGCGCGGGAAGCAGGTCAGATCTACGCCCGGGAAAATTATCTGCTGGGAGCACGTTATGCCAGGGAAGCGGAAAAGATGCTGAATTTTTCCTTTGATAATCTGGAGGGCCTGGATGAAGATGCGAGGGAGGAGATCCAGTTTCAGCTGGAAGACATGGCCTTTGAGACCCAGGACGTTGCCATTGCAAAATTCAAAACCGCTCTGGAAAATGCCCGGGCCGACAGGCTCAAGGATATTTGGAGCAGGCAGATAAAAGTAGCGCTGCGCGGTCTTGATCCTGAGCAGCATCCCAGGGAGAGGAATGTCCGGACAAGAATAATAAAGAGCGATCCTGAATGGTGGGCCAATGCCAGGAGTTTTCCGGGATGGAATACTAATCCTTCCGACACGGCGACTGAGCATATTTTCGGGCCGGTAACGGTTTCTGAACTTTCAAAGCCGGTCCGGTTTCCCGGTCGGGAACCCAGGGCCATGTGGACGCCCCAGACTACTGATTCCCTGTATTTGCGGAGAACGTTTGCCCTGAACGGCAAAGTAAAATCAGCTATTATAGACATGACCGCGGAGGAGGACTTTATCCTGTATGTGAATGGAAAAGAAATTTACCGCGATCCCGATATACCGGGCGATTTTACCAGCATGAAATCGTTTGATGTGAAAGAGGAACTGAAACAGGGGACCAATTTAGTGGCTGTATTTGCCCGCAGCGGGGCACCGAATAAAGGTGTTCTTTTCCAGATGGAGGTCGGGATCGATACTGCCGGGGAAGTGGAAGCGGAGCCTGTGGCCGCCGCCCCTGTGCCGGAACCGGAGTCACCCTCATTTATTTTTGAACGCAGGAGCGACCAGGAGCTGTACCGGCGGTATCCTAACCGGCAGGCCTTTGAAAAAGAATTGATAGGCTATCAGAAAGAAGCCAGAAGGAAGAAGAGGGAAATCAGGAGTGAGAAAAACAAACTGAGATCTGTGAGGGAACAGCTGGAGGACGTAACCAGGAATATTAAAGGCCTGGACAGGGAACTGAAGTATTACCGGAAACAGCTGGAAGACATGAAGAGGTGATGGGTGAGGTTTCATTAGTCATCAGGCCATTATGCGTGGGGCTTTGTTCCAAAAAGGAATACCGCCCTCACGCGTCATTAATTGAAGATAACTTCCAACTAATGACCAATGACGTGCCCGCTGCCACACAGACAGTGCAAGGGGGCACATAATGACTAATGAGACCATACACCATAACCCAACACTCCAAAGTAAATAGACCCAAGGATGAAAACAAAATGGCACAAATCAAAGGACTCCAGGGACTGAGACCACCGGCTGACAAGGCTGCGCTCATTAGTTCTCCACCCTATGACGTTATCAAACCGGGAAGTCCGCTGGAGGCGGCGCTCAAGGCAAATCCCTGTTCACTCTATCACCTGATCCTGGGCGGGGATCCTCCGGCAGCGCTTGAGAAGTTTATCCGGGAGGGGCTTCTTCAGGAAGATACTGAAGCATGTTATTACCTCTACCGGCAGAACTGGAAGGATGAGGAGCGCATGGGGATTTTCGCGGCTGTGGCCGTGGACGATTATGCAAAGCATAATATCATACGGCATGAGAAGACCTTTGACGACAAGGTACAGGGACGCATTCAACTGGCGCGGGAAACGGGCCTGACCATGGGACCCATATTTTTTTTGACCCGGTCCCTTATTCAGTCGGTCATGGAAAACATCAAGGGCCGGTTGGAACCGGTTTATGAGTTTGTCTCCGATCTGGGGGGGCATTCCGACATGCATGGCATCCATAACCGGATATACCGCGTGCCTGAAGACAGCCAGGAAGGCAATGTTCTGCAGCAGGAGGTGGCGAAAAATCCTTTATATATAGCAGATGGCCACCACCGCTATCACGCCGCCCTCAGGAACGGGCAGACCCATACCCTTGCCTACATTACCCAGAACGCCACAATACAGGCTTATAACCGGGTGATTAACGGAAAGACAAAATTCTCTTCGGTGAAGGACCAGTTGAAGCTGGAACCCCGTCAGGATTTCCAAACCCCTGAAAAGCACCATTTCTGCATATATACCGGGGAAGGATGTTATACGCTGGCCGCCTCCCATGTCCCTGAAGACGTGGTTGGGAAACTGGACTGCAGCATATTGGAGAAGGAACTCTACCCGTCTCTGGGCATAAGCCACGACATGGTTTTAAACCAGGACTATTTTGACTATTACCCCGAGTCCGAGCTGGAAACCATGAAGCAGGTGGTGGATGAGGGCAGGTTCGACCTGGCCGTGGCCCTGCATCCGGTGTCTCCCTATGAACTCATGGAAGTGGCCAACGCGGGGCTTGCCGATCCTGAAATCGTCATGCCGGAAAAGTCCACCTTCTTTTCCCCCAAGATTCTCTCCGGGCTGTTTTTGTACCGGCACCAGTTACGGGAGTAAGCTGGGTGTGAGGGGTGAGCCGCCAATAATTACAAATTATAGATTATGGATTATAAATTGAACAAATGAATGCCTTCTCGTCCTCCACAGCTAGACCAGCCACGGCGAAACGCAGTGAAGACGGGACAGCGAAGGAGGATGGTATTTAATAAACAGTCAGGCTATCAAATAATCCATAATTTAGAATTCAGAAGTTATAATTTTTTTCCTCTTCCTCCTCTCCTGCAGGAAATGCAGCAAGATGAGTAATATGCATCCGAAGGTTATGGACATGTCCGCCACATTGACGATGCCGGTCCGCAGACTGCCGATGCCGAAGTTGAGGAAATCGGTTACAAATCCGTTGTGGGCGATACGGTCATACAGGTTGCTCACACCGCCGCCGATAATGCTGGAGAGAAGTACGGTTTGTAACGCGGATAAGTTCTGGATGAAGAGCACGTAGAACAGCAGGCCGGAAAGAATGATGAGGGGGAGGACCGTAAACAGGGCGGCCTTTAAAAACTTCGGCATGTTTGAACCCATGCTCAAGAACGCTCCGTCGTTTTCCGCGTAGGTGATAATGACAAAATCGCCGACAACCTGCAGAGTTCCCTGGTGCTGGAAGTGTTTCCGGGCATAATCCTTGGTTACCTGATCACAGCCGACATTTATCATGATGATGAGCACGGTCAGCACGACTGTTTTTGTTCTGCTCTTCATGTGCAGTATTCTTTTAAAACCATTAGGATTACTTTTGCCGTCACAGATATCATATCATTCTAATCGTGAAAAATAAAAACTTTTTCCGCCTGGCCCGGTGCAAAGGAATCACCGGGTTTGCCGTGAGAGGAAAGTCGCACGAAATACACACCGGGCCCGAACTTCCTCAGGTTATATTCCTCTTTGCCGGTCCCTGAGAGAATAATGTTCCCGCTGACGTCGTGAACAGAGACCGACAATTGGCCATTTATCCCGCCTGTTAAATATAAAATACCTTTGGACACGTACATATCAATCCCCGGACTTCCGGTTCTTGCTACATCAGCGGGAACCTGGCATAAGCTCTGGTCATGAACAGGCGCGTCCGGCACATACTCCCGGTACAGGGAATCTTTACAGGCGGTTATGCACAGCTCAGGCGCTCCCACTTCGGCCTGGGGATTATATTCCCCGTAGAGAGAGTCTTTGCAGCCGCGGGTTATCAGCAGCTCATCAATAGCGGCAAACCATTTCTGGGCCATCTTTTGGGCGCCGGGTTCATTGGTATGATAATTGTCTATCAGATCAGTGCCTGTATCAAAACCGGTGTATTGATCAACCGGAACCACCGGGGACTGGACAGTGGAAAGCTGGGCCGGCAAATCCGCCAGGGCCGCATTGAGAGCGGTGACTTCGGCGGTGGGATCGGTCAGTTCGCCGCTGATGGTGGGAATTATCTGCGCCAGGGCGATCTTAATATCTGGATTGGAGGCCCTGAGCGTGTCTATTATCCCACTGAGTTCCCCAATGGTTCGTTCCACCCGGGCGCCTATGGCGTCCTGTTCATGCAGAAGGTCATTCGTTCCCAGATGCATCAGCACCATATCAGGGGCATGGGCCCGGGCGTAATCACCGATGCGCGGAAGGATCCAGTCCGCTTCCCGGCTCCAGTGGCCCTCATGGTCAACATCATAATCGAAGGTGGATGGCGCCACCGCGTTATCCCTGTGGTTGCTCATGCTGCCCACCATATCGAACAGCAGTCCCGTGTTCCGCAGCAGATTATCCAGGTAGCGCCGGTAACTGGAGACGCTGCTCACTCCTTCGGTAATGGAATTACCCAGGGGCATGATTCTCATAGGGGCAAGATCAGGCATTGCCAGCATGGCCGTCAGCAGGCTGTCCATGCTCTCCGCCCATACCCGGTACCCTGCAGCGTTGGGATGCAGTCCGTCATCCATCAGGCTGTTGTTGATGCTGCTGTCAGGGTTTAAGAATTTTTCTCCGATATCCAGATAGTGGATGATGTCCCCGTCGGCATATTGCCGGATGATATCATTGACGTCATAAACCTCATCCAGCATGGTGCCTGTGTTATGAAAATCCCGGGGGAAAATGCCCAGCAGCAATATCCTGGTGCGCGGCAGCTTCCTCCTGAGCAGCTGAAGAACGGCCCGAATCCCGTCCGCTGTTTCCTGCACGGTATTAGGATTAACCTCCCAGCCAATGTTATTGGTGCCTATCATGCAGACGGCCACTTTCGGCTCCACGTCCTGTTGGAAATCTATGTTTCCATTGAGCAGGCGGTAGAGCATGCCCTGTGTCCGGTCGCCGCTGATGCCGAGATTGATGGGATATTTGTCTCCGTAGAACTCATCCCAGATCTCTGCGCCATACTGCGCCCCATAGATCCATTGCCAGGTAATGGAGTTGCCGAAGAACATAATATCCACCCGGTCCGCTTGCTGAACGTTCTGGTTAAAGGTATCCACCCAGCTCGGCTCATACAATTCGGGAATAGTAGCGGAATGGGAAGGGACGGCCTCCCATAAGGGAATTTGGGAATAGAGAAAGGCGGAAAAATAAAACATGATCCACATCAGGATTTTATGATAAGTCATTGCGATACCCCCTCTTTTTTCCCTCTATGGAAATAATAAAATTTTTTACACAAAGGTCTGAAAGAAAGAGAAAAAAAGGAAAATTACTGCGCGCCGGCGCTTTCAGCTATCGGGAGCAAGGAGTTAGTCCCGTACCAGGTCATGGAGTATTGCGCCACCATTTAAAGACCTTTGCGGCGGCGTGAAGCGCTAAAGATAAAATTTTATCCCTGCCTGCAACCGCATGCTGATGTGCTTGTAAGTCACCTCCTCCATCCCGTTTACGGGATTTCTTCCCTCCAGGGGCTGCCGCTTTAATTCATCTGAGAGCACATCAACCAATCCGAAATACATTGAGGGCCGGAGATAGAGCGCGGCTTTCCCCAGCTCTACCTCCGTTCCTGCTCCAAGCGTATATCCGGCGTCCAGCTCTTGTATATTTGCCGATATATCAGTATCCACGCTGCTGTTGCCGATATTGGTCTCTCGGTTGGCGCTTAACAGAAGCCCGAACTCCACGCCGCCGCACAGGTTTAAGAAAATGGATGGGCCTCCGAAGTTCATCTGCAGTAAAACAGGCACCTGCAGGTACTGTATGGTATAATGGTTTCCCGCAAACACGTTTTCCGATCCGGCCAGGCTGAAGTCATGTATTTCCCCCCTGGAATCGAACACGCCCCCGGTAAGCAGCGAGAGGCGCCACACCAGGGCATGCTCATACAGCAATCCCAGGTTATACCCCGGCATGGGAGCCTTGGTGATATCAAGGACCTGGACATCACTGAAATCGGCAGTGGTAAATGAGAGGTTACCGCCGCCCCCAGCTAATAATCCGTTTCGCGGGAAGGCTGTGGAAAGCGTGAACAGGCAGAGTATGGAGATAAGTGTCATTCTGTTTCTGAATAGTAAACAACTGCGGGGAGAAATTTAACAAAGTCCGCCTAACTCCTGGAGGCAAAACGCTTGGGCGGTCTCATGCGGCTCCTTTGCCGCCCCTGCCGGTCCGGAAGGTTAACTCCCATTGCCCTGGACAAGGTTGATCCATATCACAATCTCCAGGCACTTGTGACAGCGGTCACATCATCAGGCGCTGATTAATAATATTTTATGAACATCAATTTTAACCAGGAGAAAACAATGAAACACAAAGACTTATTCACCGGACTCTTCATCACGGCTTTGCTGGTGCTGCTGCAGGGGGTTCCATGATGCACGATGGAAACTGCGGGTATGTGCTGGGCGTCCCGGTGGACGGATGTCCTTAGAATCGGCGGTGATGATTTCGCGCACCCAGGGAAGGGGGACGCGGGTATTTAATATGTCAATTGCGGCCCTCCCTATCTGAGAAGCCCCCTCTTGCTTATTCTCATGAACTCCTTTATTTCGCTCACCAGTTCCGCGGCGCCCGCTGTATTGAACCTTTCCGATTCCAGATAAGCTTCAAGCGCACTGTTTCCCTGGGTCTGCAGACATTTGTAGCACTTCTTTAACATATTCCTTGCGTCATCCGGGAGGCCCAGTTTTTTCAGCCCCACATCGTTTATGCCGGCCCAGGTCAGGGGTTCTCCCAGGGCTTTGGTAAAAGGCAGGATGTCCCTGGCCACCCTCAAGCCTCCCCCTACAAAAGATCCCGCGCCTATGCTGGTGAACTGGTGGATTCCCGTCATGCCGGAAATGACTGTGCCCTTGCCGATGTTCACGTGACCACCCATCTGGACGCCGTTGGCGATGATGACCTCATCTCCTATCACGCAGTCGTGTGCCACATGGGAATAAGCCATGATCATGCAGCGTTTTCCGATCTCTGTCTCTCCCCGGGCCGCGGTACCGGTGTTGACGGTGACGTATTCCCTCAGGCAGGTAGACTCGCCGATTGTTACCAGTGATTTCTCCCCCTTATATTTCAAGTCCTGCGGATCTGAACCCAGCACCGCACCATCATACACCTTAACACCGCCCTCCAGGCTTACTCCGGAAAAGAGGTGGCAGTGACAGCCGATGACCACCCCGCTTGAAAGGACCACCTCCTTATCTATGACAGAATAAGGGCCTATGGAAACATCGGCTGCGACCTTTGATTCTGGATGCACCAAGGCTGTGTGGTGGATGTTCACAGGTGTGTTCGTCATAAGACCTAAAATACAAGTTATCTCTTTGGAGTACTGGAGTACTGGAGTAACGGAGTACTGCGGTTTAACAAATGACGCCTGCGGCGTGTGTTATTTAACAATGTGCCGTATGCACACATACTTATGAACCCATTACTCCAATACTCCACTTTTTTCCTTAAAACGATTCCTACACCATTGCGGCCTTGATAACGGCCTCTGCGGACAGCTCACCTCCCACTTCAGCCTTGGTGGCGAAAACCGCAAATCCCCGCCGTATTTTCTGCAGTTCTGATTTTAAAACCAGTATGTCTCCCGGACGCACGGGCCTCTTGAATTTGGCCTCGTCAATGCCCGTGAATGCCGGCCTTTTTCCCTTGAACTCATCAAAGGAAAGGGAAATCAGGATGCATGATACCTGGGCGAGAGCTTCGATCTGAATAACTCCGGGGACCACGGGTTCAGAGGGAAAGTGACCGGAAAAAAAGGTTTCATTCAGGGAAAAATTCTTCTGCCCGGTAATGGACTGTTCCTTTTCCCAGGCGAGCACTCCGTCTACAAACAGAAAGGGATACCGGTGCGGAAGGATTCCCAGTATCCCTTTGTAATCGATAAGAAAAGCTGGATTTTCCGA
>JBHPJW010000072.1:0-11478 GCA_042567505.1 Fibrobacterota bacterium | reverse complement strand
ATTGGCGGGAGGCATGGGCTTGTGCGGGGGCGCCTGCGGGGCACTGGGGGCCGCGGTATGGATTATGGGAATGGGCATGGTCGACGACCCGAACATCAAGAACCTGTGGAGCGACAAGGTCTTTAAAGCGAGGTTCGCGGAGGTGGTCGACGGTTTTTTGAAAAAGACGGACTATAAATTCGAATGCTCGGAGATTGTGGGGCGGAAGTTTGAGGATATCAAGGCCCATGCTGATTATGTAGGTGAGGGCGGATGCTCGGAGCTTATCGAGACAATAGCTGACCTTGGCAAGAAAGCTGGTCAGTAAAAAATGGGATTTACCACAGAAACGAATCCTCCCGCTGTCCGGCGAGGATAAGAGAAAGAAGATGCCGGAAGCCGCTATTTCACCTATAGAGATATACAAGTCCCTGAACAGATCCAACTGCGGGGAGTGCCAGGTAAGAACATGTTTTGCCTTTGCTTCCCTGGTTACACAGGGCCTGAAGAAGATATCTGATTGCCCGCATGTGCCGGAGGAGGCGCTCAAAAACTTCGGGGGCCGGATTGAAGAGAAGAAATCATTGGAGGAGGAGCAGGAGGCCTCTTTTGCGGCGCTAGAACAGAAAATCACGGAAATAGACTTCAAGAGCGCCGCTTTCCGGTTAGGAGCTGAGTTAAGGCAGCATAAGCTTGTCATTAAATGCCTCGGTAAAAATTTCTCCATTGATAAAAACGGGCATGTTTCCTCGGAGATTCACCTACACCAGTGGATAAAAGGCCCTTTGCTCAATTATGTGATCGGGAACAACGAGGTAAGGCCTGATGGGAAATGGGCGCTGTTTAAAGAATTGCCTCATGGGGAACGATGGAACCCGTTATACCTGCAGCGCTGCGAAAAACCGCTGCGGATCATTGCCGATGAAGATGAGGAATTATTTTCTCAGGTAATAAGTCTTTTTGGTACAATGACTGATGTAGAGGGAATTTCAGCTGATCTTATACTGCTGGCGTATCCATTACCGAAAATACCGCTGCTCATATGCTATTGCCGGCCCGAAGCAGGATTTGAATCAAAGCTGGCGTTTTATTATGACAGAAAATCCGAGGACATTCTGAATATTGAATCTCTGTACATATTAGCAACCGGCATGAGCATGATGATAGCGAAAATTATCAGACGGCATGGCATAGAGGATAAAACTGCGGCACCCATGGCTTAGCGTATGTACCGGAAAGTAATAGCGGTCCTTTTTTTTATTTTCAGTCTTATTTCCTGCGTGAATCAGGTGAACGCCTCAGATGGAGAATTTATTATAAGGAACAAATTAGACGGGCAATGGACAGGGGAGGGGAGAGTAATAGTTGCCTGGTGCCAGCAAAAACATATATCCTTTGAACTTCAGCTTGATGAGCATGGAAAGGTGACCGGTACCATTGGTGACGCGGTCATTAAGAATGGAAAAATTAAATTGAATCACTTACTCTATAGATTGTTAGGAAACCGTGAATATGTAATTGACGCGGATTTATCAAATTTTCTGGTTGAAAAAGAAGAAATCAAGAGAGAGTCGATCAGACTTTTTCTGGATTTCGAGAAGCCCTTTTTCACCGGGGGTTTTCATTCCTCCGGGAGCAAATTCGGGGGAAAAGAAAAAATGGTGTTTTCGGGCACAGGTTTGCGTCTTTCTAAAACCGCGTTCGATTCCGGGCAACATTGAAAAGGATGTTGCCTGAACCTGAACTTACCCATTGATCCTATTGAGGTACCAAAAAAAGTGAGGAATTATCATGGAATATTTAAAACTTGGAAAATGTCCTCTGGAGTCTTCGCGGCTGTTATACGGCTGTATGCGTATTGCCGGTGACGATACCATTGAAGACCGTAAAAAGGGGAAGGCTGCTGTCCGGGCGGCCTGGGAAAGCGGCTATAATCATTTTGACCATGCTGATATCTACGGAGCAGGAAGATGTGAGGAGTTATTTGGGGAAGTCCTTCAGGAGGTCCCCGGTATGCGGGAGAAAGTACTTATAACTACCAAATGCGGTATTCGATTTAAAGGTAATCCTCATCCGGAGGATCCGGTCCGGTACGATTTTTCCAGAGCCTATATCATGAAGAGCGTGGAAGGCTCCTTAAACAGGTTAAAGGTTGATGCTGTCGACATTCTTCTTTTGCACCGTCCGGATTATCTATTTAAACCGGACGAAGTAGCGGATGCCTTCCGGCAGCTGCGTGATTCAGGAAAGGTGAAATATTTCGGGGTCAGTAATTTTAGTCCTGCACAAGTAACCCTTTTACAAAAATTTTGCGATATGCCTTTGATAACCAATCAAGTGGAAATCAATATCCATAAAATTGATACTTTACTTGACGGAACCCTGGACCAGTGCCAAGTACAAAATATTGTTCCGCAAGCCTGGTGTCCTCTGGGCGGGGTGGTGTATCCGGCCTGGGGCAATACCTTTTCACGGGACGCTGAAAATCGTATAAAGAAGGAGTTGGATTATCAGGCCGGGAAGTACCAGGCCGAAAATTGGATTATCATGCTGGCCTGGCTGCTCAAGCATCCCGCGACAATATTTCCCATTATCGGAACTACAAATCCCGGCCGGATTAAAATGGCGCCAGACGCGTTAAAGCTGCGATACAGCAGGGAGGACTGGTACCGGCTTTTAGAAGCTCGGAATGGTAGGCCCGTGCCCTGAATCAATCAAAAGGTTATATGGTTCTTTGAGTACTCTTGCCAATATAGAGGTTGTTTTAAAAGCCCCAACAATGTGTCTTCTTCCGCCACCGCCTTGCAATGCCATTCCCCACGAAGGAGACTGTGTTGTGATAGCGAAGGTTGTCATTCCCCGCCTTCGCGGGGAATGACAGGATAAAGCTACTTTTGAGGCGGACTCATTTTTTATTCAGCCAATGGCAATGAGCCTCAGGGTTTAATGGCCTCTATATTGGCTGAAGCGATGTAATCACCCAGACGGGTTCCCGGCATCCATTTGTCGATGAACTCTTTGCTTCCCTCTTTTAATTTTACCCGGATATCAGTGAATCCAGCATCTTGCAGCATTTTTTCCACGTCCGTTACCTGAGACGCGCCGGAAATACATCCAGTATACATTTCCATGTTCTGCTGGATATCTTCCGGCAAGTCCTGCAGGGTAACTATATCAGAAATTGCCAGTCTTCCTCCTGATTTCAGGGTCCTAAAGGTGTCGCTGTATACCTTGTGCTTTTCCGGAGACAGGTTGATCACGCAATTGGACATGATGACATCCGCTGTATTGTCTTCCACGGGAAGATGCTCAATTTCTCCCAGGCGGAACTCCACGTTTTTTAGGCCTGCCTTTTCGGCGTTTGTCCGGGCCTTGCTTATCATGTCAGGCGTCATGTCAACTCCAATGACCCGTCCTTCTTCACCCACCGCTTTGGCGGCCAGAAAACAGTCAAAGCCTCCGCCGCTGCCCAGGTCGATTACGGTTTCACCCGGTTTAAGGTCGGCGATGGCCTGGGGATTGCCGCAGCCAAGACCCATGTTTGCGCCCTCGGGAACGCTCGATACGTCCTCCCGGGAATAACCCAGGGCGACTGACACGTCTTCAGGCGCGGTGCTGTTCCCAGGATCACAGCATCCTGTGGGGGAGCAACCGCATCCGGCGCTCTCCGCTTGACGGGCAGTGTCTGAGTTGGCTATACCGGCGTAATTTTCTCTTACAGCCTGGCGTATTTTTTCTTTTTCCATGGTATTCTCCTGTTGCTTAATTGTGTTTCGTATGGTCTTTTTTTTATACCTAACATATCAGTGACAATCCCAGCCTGTCATTCCCCGCGAAGGAGACTGTATCACAATACCAAAGATTGTCATTGTCCGGGTTAGCCGGACAATCTCCTACATTGTCTTTTGCCTTTATTCGGAAAAAGGCCGGTTAGTCTTTCTTCAGTTTATTTTATAATTCCACAACTATCGAACATGAACCTTAAAAAAAACGTTTACTTTAAAAATTTCCTCACTGCCTCCACGGCTTCATCATTAACGATGCAGGAAAATGATTGCCCCACTCTTTTACAGGATATCAGCCCGGCATTCTGCAGTTCCTTGAAATGATGTGAGATGGTGGAGCGGGAAAGATTGATACAACCGCAGGCGGCCGTAAAAGCCTTTTCCAATCCGTCACAACAACTGGACTTTTTTCCTGACTTTAATTTTTCAGTTTCTTTAACCAGCATTTTGAATAGATTTAACCGCTGCTCGCTTGACAGGGCCTTGAAAATTTTAGCAAGATTCGATTGTTTCATACCTATCGAACATTATACACACTTCTTCCAGCCCCGTCAAGTACTTCAATGGGAGGCAATATACCATGACCCTGCCAATTACTCCGTCATCGATTACAAAGCGCTTGATCCTTACCCTTTCAACTTCAGCGGGGGAGTCGACGCTTTATTCCGGTATCGGAAATATTTCATGATAAAAATCGGCTACTGCTACACCAACACTTTTGGCGTAGGAGGGGCAGGCGATATCACCTATAGGGATAACTCGACCGGCCTGCAAATTACCGAATCAAAGCAAATGTCCTATAGTTCACATCAGATCAATTATTTTCTCGGGCCCCTGCTTCCTGTTAACGAAAAGGGAACGGAACTTTTCATGGGTTTCAGCATGATGTCGCCGACCTTTGTATCGTTGAATGAGCGATACCAAAAGACTGAAGCGGGTGCAACAGTGCGGGAGTACGACAAAAATTTCTCAGGATTTTTCGGCAATTGCAGGAGCGTTATGGGAATACAGGTCCCTGTTGGCGAACGGTTGAGACTGGGATCGGAACTGGTCTTTGCCTATTTCAACGGGATTGAGCTGGAAAGCGGCAGCCTAAAGGATGAAGGATTTGCCTTTCCGGAGTATCAGTGGCATTTTTCACTGAGATATAAGGTGAAATAAACCATGCAGAGAGTAAATACCCGCCCTCTGGTCAAATATGATCTGTACCGCAGAAACCGGCCGGTATCTTTGAGTATGAAAGGACACCCATGCAGATAAGGTCTCACTTTATCCAGTTTTCAGGAGAAGCCCTTATCACAAGCGGCTCAGAGACAAAAGGAGGGAAAGCATGCCTAAGCGATATGTCTATGTATATTTCATGAAGGACAAACCTGAGGTAATTAAGGATGTCGTCTCATCTCATAGCAACTACTGGAAAACATGCTCCCTGGAGAATTATTTGGGAGGGCCCTTCGCAGACCGGAGCGGAGGAATCATCTCGTTCAGCTCAGAGAGTCTTGAGCAAGCCGGCCAGGTAATTGAAAAAGACCCATTTACAACAAATAATGTCATTGAAACCAGGTGGATAAAGGAATGGATACCGGAATAGGGAGTAGTGATGATTGTGGATAGATCCATAGATTCAGGGCAAATGAAGGGGTAACCATGTTCAAAGAATTAGAAGAGATAAATTCACGGCCGGCTCCCTTTGAATTCTATACGGCGGAAGAGTTGTGGACAAACGAGCATACCGCAAAGCAAATGCTCAAGTACCATTTAAATGAATCGGTTGATTTCTCCTCAAGGAATAAAGGCTTCATCGATCGCTCCGTGGAGTGGATAGTTTCTCATTTTAAGGTGAACGAAAACACGGAAATCGCCGATTTCGGCTGCGGCCCGGGGCTTTACGCCGGCAGGCTGGCGGAACGCGGCGCAAAGGTCACCGGTATTGATTTTTCGGAAAATTCCCTGGCCTATGCCAAACAGAGGGCGCTGGACCAAGGTTTGCAGATCACTTATGTGCATACAAACTATTTTGACTTTGAGACCACCCGGCGTTTCGATCTTATCATCATGATCATGTGCGACTTCTGCGCATTAAGCCCTGAACAGAGGAAAGCATTGCTCTTGAAGTTCAGGGGGCTTTTGATGCCTGCCGGCTCTGTGCTGCTTGATGTCTATTCTCTGAACAGTTACAACCAACGAGAGGAAGGGACTGACTACGATTTAAACCAGTTGAATGGTTTCTGGTCACCGAATGATTATTATTGCTTTGTGAATACCTTCAAATACGAAAATGAGAAAGTAACACTGGATAAATACACCGTCATTGAAGAGTCGCAGAAGCGAGTGGTGTATAACTGGCTGCAGCATTTCAGCAAAGATTCTCTTAAAAAGGAAATTGAGGACAATGGCTTCAAGGTGGAGGGCCTTTATTCAGATGTGGCGGGAAAACCATTTTCACCCGATGCTCCGGAAATGGCCGTAGTAGCCAAGAAACTGTGAAAAGGGAATTGGGATGCAGAACACGGCCAGCCCCATTGTAATTTATAAAGCCACAAACAAATCAAATTGTGAAGAGTGTGGCGAGAAGACTTGTTTCGCCTTTGCCTCATTGGCGGCTAAAGGACTGAAGGCCGTATCTGACTGTCCTTATCTACCAGATGAAGATAAGGAGCGGTTCGCCATTGAAATCGATCAAAAGAAAGCGGGGGAAGGGTTTCTGGACGAAACTTTTCTGGCGTTGAAAGAAGAGATAGCTAAAATCGATTTTTATGACGCCGCTGATAAACTGGAGGCTGAGGTTCTTCGGGGCCGGTTAAACATAAAATGCCTGGGCAAAAACTTTTACATAGACAGGAACGGACATGTCGCCTCGGAGATTCATGTGCACGCATGGATCCAGGGTCCTCTTCTGAATTATGTGGTGAGAAGCAGCTCAAAGCGTCCCAGTGGAAATTGGGTGGTTTTTAAACAACTGCCAAGCGGAGTCAAATGGAACCCTCTTTATGTGCAACGCTGTGAGAAACCTCTCTTAAAAATCGCCAATGAAAATATTGAATTGTTCCGAAAGGTTATCAATTTGTTCGGAACGGAAACCCCGGTAAAAGGGATAGAGGCGGACATGGCCATATTGGCATATCCGCTGCCTAAAATGCCGTTCCTTATCTGCTATTGTGAGCCTGAGGACAGGTTTGCATCCAATCTCCAATTCTATTACGACAGGGACGCTGAAGACATATTATGTATTGAGGCTATTTATTCGCTGGCCACCGGCATGGCCATTATGATTGAGAAAATTATGAAGAAGCACATGTCATAGTTCCGGTGTTTCAAATCTTTTTCAAAACTCAATGGATCGTGAGACCCAAAATTGATTAATGAAAATGCTTCCTTTTGCCTGAAAATCGGTTGTTTTCCGCCAAGCTGATGTTAGATTCAAGGATTTAAAAAAACCTGTTTCTCTTTTTTATTTTCAACCTATATTGATAAGAGTGCTTTCGGAAGGGAGCCGAAAGGATAATTGGGAGCATCTTTTTTTGATACAATGTTAAACAAACCTGACTTGCCGGTTTGGTTTATCAAAGCCTTTGTCTACCTGGGCCTTTTCAGTTCCTTTGGCAGCCAATCAGGTTTCGCGCAGTCCATCGCGGCATCACTTTCCGATTATCAGCCCATGCTTGAATCCGTTGTTCCGGACATAACTGCCTCCAGTTTTTCCGGCGTGGCTTATCACCCGGAGACAAATACCCTGTATGTTGTCGACGACAGTAGCGGGGAAATTTATGTATTGGGCCCGGCGGGAGACTTGATTCGGACCGTCACCATTACCGGATTCAGCGACACGGAAGGCATTGCCTGGCAGTCCGGTGACTATTTCTATATCGTTGAAGAAAGACTGGCTAATGTTAGGAGGATACTGTTGCCCCAAAACGGTTCCGGTCCCGTGGACGTGAATGAAAGCAGCCTATTAAGCCTTGCGGAGGATTGGGGGAATTCGGGATTGAAGGACGTCGCTTTTAACGCGGCTTCTCATACGGCCTACGCGATAAAGGAAATGACGCCCTCTGCTCTTTACCGGATTACGCTTGACACCGAAGGAATTCCGGTTGATTTTTTGGAAAATGATCCGTTCAGCCTCGAAAATATCACCGGGGACGCCGCGGGAATTTTCGCTCTTGCTGATGGCAATTTCCTGATAGTGAACCAGGAAGAAAACAAGTTGTCCGGATACAGCAGCAGTGGAGAAATCCTTTCGGAAATGGCTCTGGACATGAGCAAGCCAGAAGGCGTTACCGTAAACGAGCTCAACGGCACTATATATGTGGTGGGTGAGCCGAGGGAATTTTCTGTATTTGAAAGCACCCTGTCCCCTGTCCGGCCGCCGTACAGGGATCAACCCGTTTTCACCTCAAGCCGGCCCGGGATTTTTGGAAGCATGGTTGTTTTTGAGTATACCCTGTATTCACCGGAGAAGGTCTTCCTGGAAGTGTTTTCTCCTTGGGGAAAGAGGTTGACGAGGTTAGCCGGTAAAGGGAAAACAGAAGGATCGCACCGGATTACCTTGAAAACCGGAAATCTCCCGTCAGGTATTCTCCTGTACACCTTCCGGGCAGGACGGCTGAGAATATCCGGCGGTTTCCTTTCTTTTATTCCGGCCCTGGAGCAATAACATGCTGTGATAAATTTACCGGCGAATTTTCCCTACTGGTAATTTGCATATCTTCCAAACATAAGTGTATAATGGTCAAGACATCCAGGTGTTTAGCCTAAGAACGAATTGCCATGAACATACCATGTAAAAAAACCAAGATAGTGGCCACCATCGGCCCCGTCAGCAGGTCATCCGGGGTGATTGAAAAATTCATCCGCCGGGGCGTCAATGTGTTCCGGCTCAATTTTTCACACGGCTCCCATGACGAGCATGCCGAAGTCATACGTAAGATCAGGAACATTTCCGGCAGGCTGCAGGAACACTGCTGTATTCTCGCCGACCTTCAGGGACCTAAGATACGGACGGGCAAAACCCTGGACGGGGGGCGTGTCACCTTGAAGAAAGGCGCCTCCGTCACCGTAAGCGGCAGGAAAGCGGCGTGCACGGAAAAGGTGATATATATTAATTACCCGGCCATGTATTCCGAAATGGCTGTGGGGCAGCTCCTGCTGCTTAATGACGGTACGGTACGCCTGAGGGTGACCAGCGTACATAAGCGAGACCGGTTACTGCAGTGCCGCGTGCTCAACACCGGAAGTTATTCTTCAAACAAAGGCGTGAACCTGCCCGATACCAGGTTGAACGTTCCTTCCATCACCAAAAAAGACCGGGAAGATCTGAGATTCGCCCTTGCCCAGGACATCAATTTTGTCGCTCTTTCTTTTGTCAGGAAGGCAGATGACATGCGTGGCCTGGTTCGGCTGGTCAACAGAGCAAACAAGGGGGTGGAATGTATTGCCAAAATCGAAAGGCCCGAGGCACTGGAAAACTTTTCTGATATCCTCGATGCCTGTGACGGCATCATGGTGGCCAGAGGCGACCTGGGAGTGGAGACTTCCCCGTACAACATATCGATTATCCAGAAAGACGCCATTGCCGAGGCAAACCGGCAGGGGAAAATAGTGATAGTTGCCACCCAGATGCTTGAGAGCATGGTTCACCATCCCGTGCCCACCAGAGCCGAAACCACTGATGTGGCCAACGCGATTCTCGACGGCACAGACGCGGTCATGCTCTCTGGCGAAACTGCTGCCGGAGAGTATCCTGTGCAGACTATTGAGGTTATGAACAAAATCGCCACTGCCACCGAAGCCAGCTCATATTATCCCCGGGATTTTGTGAATCTCAACCTGAAGGAACGATACCCCCCGCATTCTCTTTGCGAGGCGGCGGGATGGGCAAGCCGCGACCTGGGTGATGTGCCGGTGGTTGTCTACACTGCCTCGGGTGAAACTGCCCGCTACCTTTCCAAGATCCGCAATCAGTCATGCATCCTGGCCTTTACTCCATACCAGCATGTGGCCCAGAAACTGGCGCTCAGCTGGAACATCACTTCCTTTGTCCTGGGCATCGGCAATGACCTGGTGGTGCTGCAGCGAAAGGCGGAAGCTATTTTACTCAACAAAAAAATGGCAAAGAAAGGCGAGCTTCTGCTGATTGTATGCGGCGGTTCCCTGGCGGCTGGCGCCACCAATTTACTCAAAGTAAAAAAGGTGGGGGAGGAGTAGAGTAAGGAGCCTCTTAATTTAAATTCTGCAGGTTCAGGTGATTGCGTACTGGCCGTCCTGCGGCATGTACGGTGTCAATGTATCTGAGATATTGAAAGTCGTGGAGCCGGCCATCGGCGGCGAAGTGGTTGATCAGCTTTTTCTCAATACCAGAAGGTTTGGCATTCATGTACGCCTTCTTCTGGAAAGATATTAATCTGGTGTTTATTAAACTGGGGTCGCTTCAGTAAAACAAAAAGCCCGGATTTTAACCTTGGCGTTTGTATGATCACGTGCAGCTAAAAGCAATAAATTTATTATTTTTGCTTCTTATGATTTGCAGGGCAAAAGTAAAACTTGGCGGGAAGCTAGGTGTTCACGCTCGGCCTGCGGCCGATATTGTTGAAGTCACTAATAAATTCAATTGCGATATAATATTTTTATTTCCTCAATGGGCCATGGATCTGGAGGGAAAGAAAATATCATCGAAAAAAGATAATATTACCATAGATGCGAAGTCCATTATGGCTGTTTTGCAAGTAGCTATTGAGTCAGGAACCGCTTTTGACATTGAGTGTGATGGCGATGACGCTGAAGTGGCGATAAAAGCATTGGAATCTCTTTTCAAATGGGAAAAACAAATCGACGATGAGTATGAATCTAAATGGTTTCGAGGCAGCCAATTTGAAATTATCAATTAACAAAGTATCAATATGAAATCAAAAGATTTAACCATTCTATTTATCGAGGATGAATTAAGCCTTCTCAGGGAATTCTCCAAGGTCTTAAAAAGGCAGGGGTATAATGTGATATCAACCAGCAGTCCCAAGGCCTTTTTAGATATTCTAAAAAAGAAAATCCGAATAGATATAGCGATACTTGACATGCAGCTGCCCGCCTCGTCTTCTTTAAATATCGGATTTCAGGAATCATCCGGGGGAAAGACTGCGGGAATAGTCCTGGCTAAAGAGCTAAGAAAAAAGTTCACCAGGGCCCCGATTATTTTCTGGACTGGAAATTATGATAGGGGAGTGCGCCCTAAAATTCTCGACCTGGGGAATACCTTTTTGGTAATGAAATCCAGCGGGCCTGATCCTGTCCTCGATATCATTGATGATTTCGCGAAGGGATATAAAAACGTTAAAAGGCCTAAGATTTTTTTAGTACACGGCCATGACGATAAAACCTTGCGTTCGGTAAATAATTATCTGCATAAGACCTTAAAGCTGCCAAAACCCATAATTCTCAGGGACACCCCTTCCCACGGGAGGACAATAATTGAAAAGCTTGAGCATTACGCTTATTCCATAGATTTAGTTTTTGTGCTGTTAACTCCTGATGATAAAGTTATTAGCCCCGGTTCATCAAAAAAGGAATTACTCAGGTCCCGGCAGAACGTAATTCTGGAACTGGGTTATTTCATCGGCATACTTGGACGCACCATGGGGAAGGTGGTTCTCTTGTATAAGAAGCCTATCGAATTGCCGTCTGATATCAGCGGAATAGTTTACATTGACATTTCTAATGGAAT
>JBHPJW010000071.1:0-11482 GCA_042567505.1 Fibrobacterota bacterium | reverse complement strand
CCCACTACAGCGCAAGTCACCACATCAGGATCTTCATAAAGCGCCTCCTCAATGACTTTCGGACTTATGTTTATCCCTCCCCGAATAATTAAATCTTTCTTTCTGCCGGTAACATATAATTCCCCGTTATCAGTTATTACTCCCATATCACCAGTAGGAAACCATTCCTGATCTGATACTTTATCAATGCTCTTTTCTTCAATTTTAAAGTATCCCTTCATGGTATATGGGGATTTCACAAATAGTTCACCTTCCTGCCCGTACGCGAGATCATTTCCAGAAACGTCTCTTACGCAAACATCTATATCTATCAGTATTTTTCCCACGCTATCTGTCTGGGAATTCACCTTGGGAGGATTAGTGGAAATAAATAAAGTCTCGGACAGTCCATAATTCTCATAAAGGTTGATGTTATAGCGCGTTTCAAACCTCTTCTTCATCTCTCTGGGAAGCGGGGCCGTCCCTACCAGGGCCAACTTCACCTGGTCTCGGCAGAAGACCTCGCCAACCTCACTTCGGTCCATCTCTAAAAGAATGGACATGATTGTCGGGACCAGCCAGAGAGTATTTACCTCATATTTTTTTGCGCAACTCCAGAAATCCAAACTTGACGTGGCGTCAAAAGCTTTGGTAATCACCACGCTGGCTTCGGCGGCGTAAGGAAGCATCAATAAATTAAAATACCCGCCTAAATAGGTCATGGCGAGAATGCCATAAAATTTGTTCTTGGGACCTATTCCCATAAGCCAGCAAAAGAGTCGGGAATTATCAATGAGGTCCGCAATAGTATGGACTACGCCTTTTGGAATTGCGGTGGTTCCGGAGGTAAATACAATGGTCATTGTATCATCAGAGGTCACTCCTTGAAAGGTTTGAAATCCTTTTCCCCCTTGCAGTGTGTTGATATTTAAAATTTCACGACTCTGTATCTCATCATCTGTGATATCGTTATTGGTGTCCACTATCAGGTAGGGCCTTTGCTCATTATGCTCTATTAACGATGAGGTTTTTTTTGATAATAATATTAGTTTAGGATTAATGCTTTTTACAATAAGGTTGATTTCCCTTGAGGTTAGGATTGGATTGATGGGTACAGTTACTATCCCGCAATAAAGACATGCGAAATAGATATATGCGCAATCAATAGAATTGTTGAGGATGATGGCAACTCTGTCTCCTTTTTTCAATCCTCTTTTTATTAAAAATTCTGCAAGAGCGCATCCCCTTTCATGAAGTTTTCTATAAGTCACTTCTTCGCCGGACCATCCATCAATAAGAAAAACACGCTCTCTGTTTCTCTTTTGCACATTTACAATCCAATCAATCGCATCCATGGCTTCTCCAATCTCTCAACGTTAGTTACGAACTAGATATCGGATTCAATCCACTGCTTTTTACCTGTCAAATCTGCAGCTTTCCGTCTTTAATTAACAAAGTCTCATCTGCTGTTAGAGATACATGCTTGACTATAAAATCTATATGTTGAGTGGATTTATCCCCCCCCCCTATAGTGGCATTCGATCCAAATCCGAAGTGGACCGTTCCCAGACAGCCTTCGTCCTCCAGCATAATACCGCATAATCGCGCTTTTGGATTGAGTCCAATACCGATCTCCGCTAAAATACGGGCAGAAGGATCATGATAGCGATCAAGCACCTGAACAATCTTCTCCGCTTCCGTGCCTTCTACTTCTGTAATTGGTCCCTGTTTAATGTGTAAGGTAATGTCCTTCTTTAAAAGCCCAATTTCCGGACAGGGAACACTGCCGTCCACAACGATAATGCCATTACTTAATTCTTCAACAGGAGCGATATTTACCTCAGCGTCTGGGGGAGAGGCCAAACATCCGGGATCAGAGCACCAGCCCGAGCATGAGTTTGACATACGGTTATCTATTGATAAAGAAATGTCCGTTCCTTTATCACTCATAACATGGATGTTTTTTGCATTAGTGAGTACCTCAGCCAACGAATCAGCTTTCTGTTTCAAGTTTCTAAAATCCACTTTTATTGACGGTCTTGATAAAAGAGATAAACTGTAATCTGGCAGGCTCAAAAACCTCATTCCCTTTTGCGAAGCCCGCCATCTCGCCATTGTATGTGCCAGTGACATCTTCGTTACACAGAATACAACGTCGCTGACAAGCATTTCTTCGCCAACACCGCCCGGCGGCTCCTCACCATGTCTAGTAAGCGGTTCAATTGAAATGTGTTTGGCATCAGGAGCAATTTTTCGGGCGGTGGCAGCGAAAAGGTTGCCCACGTCTTTACAAGTAGTATCACTGATGATGAGGACTTTTTCCTGTGCCTTTAAGTTTGCACAGTGTTCAATGATATGGCTGCAGCCAATAGTTGTGCTGTGGGAATTCACATGAGTTGCGGTGGTTTTTTCCATTTACCTGCCATACCCTGATTTCATAGCAATTATTCGGGATACTAATCCGGAATACGCTAAATGCGGGTTGATAAAGATGAGGTCATTTACGGAATAATTCTTAAACCTGAAGCCCGAAGCTTGATCTACAGCAATAATCTTCCCGTTTGTTTTAACCAAACGGGATGCTTGTTTAAAATCATTTTCTGAAATGCTGTTTATCAGGAGAACAATGTCTGCTTTAATGTCCAATGCGGCCCAATCCTCATGGTTAGAAAGATAAACGGCTTTCGCATCAGTCTGTTTTTGCGTTTCCCGGCCTCCATATATAAATATGTTATCAAAGACATCTTTGACCTTAAGTTGATCCAAAAAGAATTCGTCAATTCCATACATAAGAAGTGTTTTATCGCCAAAATTATGTGCGGCAAGGCATATCGCGTCGACAAGGTATCTGCTCTTCAACTCTTCGGTATCAAAGGGAATGGTATTTTTCTTTCCCGCGTGTTCTACCACCTTCTTCACCCACCCTTCAGCCCAAGGAATGTTCTTACCGTCGGTCAGATACAGAGATATGTTCCCCTCTGACAATTTCAGCACTTGCTCTAGCGCCTGAAATGAGCCTACTGTTACTCTGCCAATAATACACTGACTATCCTCTAATATGAATTCAGGTAACACCAAATCGTCCGTCTCCTCCGAATACGGTACCAGTTCTAAAATGCTTAACGTATTCGGTCTTTTGGCTCCCAGAACAACCATACCGTCCACAAGGGTTTGTACAGAGTGAATTGAAGTAGAGATTTTTCTTCCTGTGACTTCTTTTGATCTAAAAGAAATCAGTTCCCGGGAAACTGTTTTATCAGTGTCTGCCAACTGGATAGCCACTTCCTCCAGCTTCTTCTTATCCAGATGCACAGGATCAATCTGTCCCATTTTGATGACCAGCCTTTTGATATCTACTCGATACTTCGCCGCCATTAATCTCACTTCCGGCAAGAAAGAAGAATGAAACTGCCCATACCCCATTGCCACAGCCATCATACTGTGCAGCTGCATGCCGCTCATCAGGGGCCACATATACATGTCTCCTATGTCTAAAAGCTCAAATAAATCTATTCCGGTATGCTTTCCCATCATTTCCAGTATTGCCACCGAAGTCTCTGAGGCGGCATTTCCTGAACTGCGGCCGAGCCCGCATAAGGTGGTGTCTAAGTAGGTAGCACCGCTTTTCATGGCCTGTATGCTGTTGGAGACCGCAATCTTTAAATTATCATGGCCATGGAATCCCAATGGGCATTCACATTGGTCCCGCGCCTCTTTAAGGTATGCGTCCACGTTCTCAGGTAACATCCCTCCGGAAGAATCCACCAAATAGACTACCTCCGCCCCTGCTTCCTGCGCTGATTTCGCCTTTTCCCCGAATTCTTTTGGTGTTATGGCGTAACTTTTCATAAAGTTCATGAAAGGAATAAGGCCCACTTTTCTGGCTTCTTCCAGGTAGGGAAAGGCCCCTTCCGCCTCGGTGGCATTCTGCCCTATACGGATAAAATCAAGCCCGTTTTCTTTGGCCCTGCCGAGCAAATCAAGAGGGGCTAAATCAGGTATGCAAAACATTCCAATAAGGGCCTTTTCTGACACGGATTTCGAGGCCCGGATTAACACTTCATCGGTATGAGGCATCTTGCCTTTATTGGCCGCCGAAGCGCCTAACCCCAGACCATGCCCAACCTCTATCCATTTGAATCCAACTTGAGAGAGTTTTTTTGTGATGAGTTTTGTATCCGCGTCTGTAAATTTAAAATCAATTGCATAACTGCCGTCACGCAGGGTGCATTCGAGTATTTCCACGTCTCTCTTACGATTCATGTCTACTTTCCTTTTATGTTCTTTACCCGGGTTGCCTACCTGCGTGAAACACACTATTCGGCAAATGCCGTAATGACTCTCGCAACCGCTTCCCGCTGTGTTTCAAGATCCTTTCCATATGATATTCTTACGTGCCTTTCATAACCTTTACCAAAAACTGTACCTGGTACCGTTGCGACATCATGCTGTTCTAGCAGGTAATCGCACAGCATTTCGCACGGCATATTTTTATACTCTATTTTTGGAAAGAGATAAAACGCCCCTTTGGGAGAGCCGAGCTCAATCGCTGGATGATCTTTACAACCTTCTATCCAAACCTGACGGCGGTTTTTGAATTCTTCTTTCATTCTGTTTAAATAACTATTCCTTTCCGGATGGGTAAATAATACGCACGCCCCCTTCTGCGCGAAAGAGACGCCGCAGACTGTCAGGTACTGATGAACTCTGTTTAAAGCATCAGACAACTCGCGCGTAGCGGCCACATACCCTATCCTCCATCCCGTCATACCATAGCTCTTGGACATACTGTCCAGGTAAACAAGCCTTTCATTATTCCCACAAACTGACAGCATGGAAACATGTTCTCCTTCATACACAAAATGCTTATATACTTCATCGGCCAGGATATAAAAGCCATATTTTTCCGATAGACTTGATATGGCCTTTAATACTTCAACTGGTTGTACCGCTCCCGTTGGATTGCTCGGCGTATTGAGAACAACAATTTTGGTTTTTTCTGTTATATGCTTTCTAAGCATATCCGGATCGATGACAAACTTGTTGTCTAAAAGGGTAGGCAGAGAAACAAACTCGGCGCCGGACATCAGGGCCGCAGCCCTATAATGAGGCCAGGCTGGTTCAGGCACTATCATTTCATCCCCCGGGCCTAAAAGGGCCAGACAACACATTGCCAATCCCTCACTGGCGCCGGTAGTAATGATGAGCTCTGACTCCGGATCAAACTGCCGGCCGGTTTCAGATTTTATTTCATCGGCTATTTTTTCACGCAGCTCCATCAATCCGCGATTAGCTATATAATGAATAAATCCTTCATCAATGGATTGTTTTACGCTTTCTGCCAAACCAGGGGCCATCTCAAAATCCGGCCGGCCGATTTCCAGGTGCAGAATGTTCCTGCCGGCTTTCTCTAATTGAGCAGCTTTATCAAAAATTTTCCTGATGCCGGAAGCAGGAAGAGACAATCGAATTTGATCAGACATGCTCGCTTCTTTCTTCTATTTATTCTAAAGATCTGTTATATGGAATTGAACATACATATTTGGGATCTGTATTTATAATCCGACTTTTCAGTCTAGCAGACTTAACAATTGTTGCCATTTCCTAATTAGCGTCATCAGCTTATTCCTTGGCCTTGACAGCAAGCTGCAGGACCTTATATCCTTCAATCACATCCTGTTCTGGACAATTAAGGAAGTAATTCATTTCATCCAGATACATGTGATTTGGATTCCACTCCGAAAAATCGAGAATTTCCTCCCATGCTCCCTTTGCTGTTTTAAAACAGCGAACACATGCGGTACCGACATCCCAGGTAATTGTGCCTTCATTCCCGGTAATTTTACATGTTCTGCTGTATTCCCTTTGCACGTAGTCCACATGCACTTCTCCTATTGCCCCTGACTTAAACCGCAGAAGCATTGAGGCAGTGTCTTCAGTTTCTATTTCCAAATTACTCAACTTGCCGAAAAAACAAGCAATATCCGTCACTTCGCCAAGTAGCCAGCGGATATAATCCAACTCATGGATGGCATCGAGGATAATTCCTCCGCCCAGTTCTTTCCGGGCGCTGTAATTCTTTCTGTAATCCTCTTCAGGGTGCCAGTCAGGCAAGTATTGACCGAATTCCACCCTGGCGGATACAATGTTCCCTATTACGCCCTGATCGATGAGCTCCTTTACTTTCCTCAGCCCCGGATGAAAATGCATATTGCATCCTACCAATGTTATCAGTTTCTTTACCTTTACGATGTCCAACAATTCATCAACACCATCCAGGTTATGGGACAGGGGCTTTTCTATAAACAGATGACATCCATGTCCGGCGGCCTGAACAGCCAGAGGCAAATGCAGATTAGTTGGCGCGGTAATTAACGCCGCAAAAGGAGAGCTTTCATATGCTTTTTCAAGGCTGTCTAAAGTTTTAACCTTAAATCCGGCCTCCACTTCTTCGAGGCGCCTTTTGTCAATATCAAAGGCGGTAATATCCTCAACACCTAGTTTTAGTAAATTACCGATATGCCTTTTACCAATTGAGCCGCATCCAATCACCAGAAATCTTTTCTTTTTTATTTCAACCAATGACATATAGCTAATGCAGAGACGAGCTCAGGTTAACCTCTGAAATCCAGTGCTGGCGGGTTGACCGCGAAGTTTTTTAGAAAGACTGCCTTCTTTTTCAGACTTTGAGATTTCAGCGAAGACTTCATCCATCGCTTCTAGATATAGACTGATATGCTCCTCTGAGTGAGCATACATGGCATAATATGAGCCTGAGGCTAGAAATCCCTTTTCTAGCATAAGTTGGACAAAATAGGCCTTCATTTCCTGGGCTTCCTTTGCATCAAAGGAAAAATGACTCATGGGCTTCATACCACCTACATGTATTTTAAGTTCATGCTTTTTCCCAATGTCATTCCAGCCCTTCTGGACCTTTTCACCAAGAGCCACTAACCGTTTGCCGACATCCAACTGCTTGTGCTTTTTAAGTACTGCCAAAGCTGCAGATGGCCCTATCCTTTCCGTCCAGTTGGTGGAACTGATAAACGTGTTTTGCGCAGCCTGCATAACGCTTGCGGTACCAAGGATAGCGGCTATGGGATAACCGTTACCCATGGCCTTGGAGAACACGGCAATATCCGGCATCGCTTTAAACAGCACCATGTGGGCGCCCCCAGTATTATATCGTAAACCTGCAGAAATTTCATCCACGATAAACACTGCGCCCGTTTTATCAGCGAGCGAACGGATTCCCTCAATAAATCCAGGCTCGGGTTCATAATTGCGTATTGGTTCCATGATAATTGCTGCCAGTTCGCTGCCGTGATCTGATACGATTTTTTCAACTTCATCCAAATGGTTATATCTAAAGGGAAAGGCCGTACCGGTAAGTGATTGTGGTACGCCGGCAGGATTAAGACCTGTAATCAAATGCTCACCCAAAGCGTTTTCCGTTCCCAGGTTCGCGGCCAGATACCAATCATGCCAGCCGTGGTAACCGCAAAATGCCACCTTCTCCCGGCCGGTGTAGGCACGGGCGATTCGCACTGAAATTGCCATTGCTTCTCCACCGGTTCGGGCATACCTGACCATATCGGCCCATGGGTGCAATTCGCATAGAAGATCCGCTAGTTCAACTTCTTCCGGGCAGTTTAAAGAACAACTCGTGCCGTTCTTTAAGACCGTGCTTACAGCTTCATCCACATCCGGGTCAGCATAACCCAGCACATTGGCCCCTATTCCAGATATGCTCATATCAATATATCGATTTCCATCCAGATCCCATACTTCCGCGCCTTGTGCCCGACTGTAATAACCAGGCCATACACCAAGTGAAAACATGTCCGGACGCTTGGACAGGAGCTGGGTCATCCCGGGGATTCTTTCTTTGGCGCGTTCCTGCATCTGCAGGCTTTTAGCAATATTCATAACAAAATAACTTTGTTTTTACTGATGCTTTCCAAGCACTTCCTTTAAACATGAAATAACCCTGTGCATGTCCTCATCCTTAAGACCGTAAAACATGGGAAGCGATACGATTTGATCATAGACTTTTTCCGCAACCGGGCATAGCCCCCCGGCAGTATTAAATGCTCTCTGGTAGAAGGAATGCAAATGCACGGGAATATAATGTACATTGAGCCCAACGCCTTTCTCCCTCATCTCCTGGAATAATTTTGCCCGAGTAATTTGTAGGTGTTCAAAATCACACTTAACCACGTAGAGGTGATAGGCATGGGAAACCTCCGGCGAAACGGTTAGGGGTGTAAGGTGAGCTATGTCCTTTAACGCTCCGTCATAATACTCTGCAATTTTCTTCCTCCGCTTTAAAAACTCAGGCAGCTTTTTTAGTTGTGACCGGCCAAGCGCACATTGGATGTCGGTTATCCGGTAATTGTATCCCAAATCCGAGATCTCGTAGAACCAGGTTCCTTTTTCCTGCCGCTGGTGATGATCAACTGATATGCCGTGGTTCCGAAATCTGTGCAGGCGTTGATACAGCTCTGGATAATTTGTCGTTACCATCCCACCTTCTCCGGAAGTAATATGCTTTACCGGATGAAAGCTGAAAATACTCATGTCCGCCAAAGTGCCAGTTGCATGCCCTTTATACTCGGCTCCAAGCGCATGGCATACATCAGCTACCAATTTCAGCTTATGTGATTCCGCGATTGATCTCAAGGCGTCATAATCACAGGGCTGCCCGGCATAGTCGACAGCGATAATCGCCCTGGTCCGGGGAGTGATCTTGGCTTCTATTGCTTCAGGATTGATAAGCAGTGTCTGTGGATCAACATCGGCAAAAACCGGCACGCCTCCCTGATAAACGACACAATTGGCAGTAGCGGCAAAGGTAAGGGGCGGAACGATAACCTCATCACCCGGGCCTATGCCAATAGCGTGCATGGCCGCATGCAGAGCCGCCGTCCCATTGCTTACCGCCACAGCATATTCTGCCCCAACATAACCTGCCACCGCCTGTTCAAAAGCTTCTACTGCCGGACCGGTTGTAAGCCAGTCCGAGCGGAGGACATCTACAACAGCCTGCATATCCTCATCATCAATAAACTGACGGCCGTAAGGAATCATTATCAGGCAATCATCTTGTTTAGATCATCCAGAGATATCTTCTGCTGGTTGGTTTCAGAATCATAGGTGAAGCCTTCCGGTACTGGCTTGCCGATTTTCTCACCATAACAGCGTGTAAAATATTTAAAGGATGGCTTTATCAGATAATAGTCATCGAATTCCAGGGTATTCCTCGCCTCATCTATGGAAATTAACGACTCGTGGAGTTTTTCTCCCGGCCGGATTCCAACAACCTCAGTTTTACAATCCGGCCCAATAGCTTCTGCCAGCTCCATAATGCTCATACTTGGGATCTTCGGGACAAAAACCTCGCCACCTACCATCCTTTCAAGGCATTTAAGCACAAAATCAACGCCCTGTTCAAGCGTAATCCAGAATCGAGTCATTCTCGGGTCGGTTATTGGCAGTGTCCCGGTATTCTTCAACTGGTTAAAAAGGGGAATTACGCTGCCGCGGCTGGACACCACATTCCCATAGCGAACTATACTGAAAATTGTCTCATCAATCGTTACATATGCATTTCCGGCCACAAACAGTTTTTCGGAACATAATTTTGTTGCGCCATACAAATTGGCGGGGCTGGTGGCCTTGTCCGTACTCAGGGCTAAAACCTTCTTCACCCTCTTGTCAATAGCTACATTTATGATATTCTGAGCGCCCAGGATATTGGTTTTAACCGCCTCAAAGGGATTATATTCGGTAGCGGGCACCTGTTTCAAAGCCGCGGCGTGTATTACATAATCAATCCCTTCAAAGGCCCGGCACAATCTTTCCTTATCTCTGATATCGCCAAGAAAATACCGCATGCAACCATATTTTTCAGGTGGAAACTGTTGCGCCATTTCATACTGCTTGAGTTCATCCCTGCTCATAACAATCAATCGTTTTGGTTGATATCGCTGTAAAACAATTTCCACAAACTTTTTACCAAAAGAACCGGTTCCGCCGGTGATTAATACATTTTTATCATTTAACATTAAGATTTGTCCTTTTTAAAAAATTTCTTACCCTTAGCAAAATAAATCAGCATTATTTTAAGTGTTTTTCAATCCTATATCTTTTTAATATCTTTATCGTGAAAACCCATAGTATTACACCGAAAATTGATATAAAAAAACCAATCAACATTGAGGCCGTGGCGATTACTCTTCTTTGGGGTTTTATTCTCTTTAAGGGAACCACCGGTTCCTGAAGAACCTCAATGGGTTCTGACGCCACCAGCATGGATTTCTCGATTTCATGAGCGATCATATTCTGCAGCTTTTCACAGATAATCGGGTCTGCTGTGTTTTTCAGTTGTTGTGATAAATACTGTCGGTTTTTTTCAGACTCTTCCTTTACGCTATTCCTGATCTCTCGACTCAATGCCTTTAAATAATAATCCACCATGTTCTTGGCCAAATGAGGATCATATATATCCACTCCGATGGTGAGGACGCTCCTTCTGTGGTCAACAGCAACTGATAAGATAGATTCCTGAATCGATTCTATGCCATCTCGAATGGTGGGGATGTCAATGGAATCTTCCACCTGCCAGGTACCGTTGATTGAATCCCAGGACTCTGGAAATAATTTTGGCATCAGGTTATTTTTTGTAATGACTGCTTTAGCCAGTTTGTGCCCGTTAATCAAAATATCCATCTTATCCAGATTCGTATTCCCAAAGCCCATTTGAGAGGAAATAAATCCCCCTAATATACCGGATGCCGTCATTGCTGCCGCCTGTTCGGACTTCCTGCCTTCTTTTAGAGCAACGATAGCTTCGGAATGAAAAACCGGGGGAAGACGCAAAGCATGGATGATTCCCAGGACCGTGATAAGGACAGTGCCTGCCATTATCCAGTACTTATATCTCCATCCGGTGAGCAGTATCTCTATCACATCCACGTCACCGTTATCAAGAGGCTGTCCGGAAGGAACACTGGTTTTTACTTCTTCTGAATTTTCCTTATCCATCATTGGAAAACCTTTTGGTTAAAGACAATCTTACTTTTCTATCCGCTTCTAAGTTTTTATATCCCTTTACCAACTCAACCACCTTCTTCTGTTCCTCCCACTCCAGGTACGGGTACATGGGCAAACTGAATATCTTCTCAGATGTTTCTTCAGAGACCGGCATGCCGCATTCCGCATATTCCAGATACGCAAAAGCGGAAAAGGCTAATACCGCTCATGGCAGAATTTTTTTGATTTTTCTACGCTTTTAAGCAGGACAGAAGACAAGATTAAGGTTCTTTTAAAGATGTTTTCAATTGCCGCCTGATCATAATCGTGTGATATTTTGTTCCGCAGTCTTCGGATTTCAATAAATTGCTCCGCCTCATCTATGAGACCTCTTTTCTCGGCCCGATTAATCCTGTCCCGAACGGTCCCTTCATTTTCAAGCTCAATTTCATCGATTATCCGAAACACT
>JBHPJW010000070.1:0-12034 GCA_042567505.1 Fibrobacterota bacterium | reverse complement strand
AGAATGAAGGAGTAATATCCAAGGGAAAGGTGGTGATAAGGCTGATTATCGCCACTTCAGGTGAAGTAAGGCTCGCCGAAGTAATTAAAAAAGAAATCGGAATCGCAAATGAACAATTTGAGTCTGATCTGATGTCCAAAATCTATAAATGGAAATTCCGGCCGGTGGCTTCGGGTGAGCCCGACGTCTCCATCAGTTTCCCCGTTACCTTCATATCACGGGATAAAAGATCTGTGCGCAGATAACGCAGATAAATTTTTTTACAGGAATTTGTAATTAGTACCACTCCTTTTTATTCTTTGCGTCTAGGTGATGTTTACTTGAGCCTGAGAGGTGTGATAATTTCCCATGGACATGAAAAAATTAAACAGTATTTTGCAGCTTTCACAATTTTTGGCAATATTATTGCTAGGCTGGTTATTATGGAAAGGATTAGTTATCCTCTTTGGGGCGGGTTGAGAATAGCTATGTATGATACCTGGAAAATAATTACCCGATTGAATGAAAAAAGCTTGACAATACATAAACTCAGAATATATTTGCCATTATTACCCAATTGAAAGGAGGGAACCGGTGGTCAATGCAGAAGAGGCAGGATATCTTGGAAGACGCCCGAAATCAGATGATTTTGACGATTTAGACCCTTCAAGTGATGGATTTACGGGTTTTCAGGAAGATGAAAATATTAACGATGATGAAGAAGACGAAGAAATTAACCTTGACAATCCGGACTTCCAGAAAGGGGAGATGTGGAGCGATTATGCAGATGATATGGATTTTGAAGAATAACAAAATAAATAGAAATTTATTTCCTCCTTGTATTTAAAATTTCATTCAGGTATATGGCCTTTCTTTCTGAGCTCTCTTTTATTAGCTGGATGCTCCAGTTCTAAGCCCAAAGATTATCAGTATTTCCCAGGAGTTGGCGAGGGCGTCTCCCGGCAAGAGGGCCTTCTGTTATCCGAAATCAGTGAGTTTCTTACTCCAGCCCTGGAGTTCATGCAGGACTCACTTTGGTTTGAAGCAGAAGCCAATCTTGACAGCGCGTTGGGGCAGATACATTATCTCAAATCACTGGACTCCCTGAATACTCATTTTTACCAAGTTCTAGATCAAATCAGGGACAGTATTTATTCCCTTTTAATAGAAATCGCAGCGAATTCAACTCAATTGCAGATCTCTTTGCCCTGGACTGCCTACTGGGACGTGGAAATGGAAAACGTTTCTGATTCCCAGATGGTTATGATGGATTCTCTAGTGGGCGGTATAAACCCAAAGGATTTTGACTTGCCTCTCGCACTGCCTCTTCATCCCAGGGTAAGGAAGGCCCTGGTTGTGTTAAACGGACCGGGCAGAAAATATTTTTCCAAATGGCTTAACCGCCGGTCCAGGTATCAGGATCTTATACTGAGCAGATTGGAGGCAAATCATCTGCCGGGTGAACTGCTCTATTTGGCCATGGTAGAGAGCGGATTCAGCCCCAGGGCGTGGTCCAGGGCCAAGGCCAGCGGAATCTGGCAGTTCATCAAGTCTACGGGAAAGAGGTATGGTCTTACCTATGATTGGTGGATTGACGAGAGGCGCGATCCGGAAAAAGCCACTGAGGCTGCGATAAAGTATCTGACATTCCTGTATGGTGAATTCAATGACTGGTACCTGGCAATGGCCGGATACAATTGCGGTGAAGGCCGGATTCGGAGGAAATTGCGGGAAGACTCCACCCAGACATTCTGGGATATGGAGCTGCCGAAAGAAACCATGAACTATGTGCCTAAAATTCTTGCGGCCATGATAATAGGAAAAAACCCGGAAAGGTATGGTTTTCATGTGGAGCCGGAAACAACCGTGGTATATGATACGGCAACTGTTAACCATTGCATTTCCCTTGCTGTCATTGCCGAAGCAGCCGGGGCAGAGGAGGAAGAGGTTAAAAAGCTTAATGTTGAACTAAGAAGATGGTGTACTCCTCCTCACATGGAATCCTATGTGGTGAAAGTACCTCTTGGTACGCGGGAAACGTTCCTGGAAAATTACCGGTCCCTGGATAAAAGCAAGCTGATCAGCTGGCATCGGCATATTGTGTCGAAAGGAGAGACACTGGGGTTGCTGTCCAGGAAATACGGCGTACCCATTGACGCCATCAAGAGTACCAACAACTTAAAAGGGAACCTGATCCGAATCCGCCAGTCTCTGCTTATTCCTCTGCCGGGGAAGTCAGGAAAGAAAAACGCCAGGAAAACTCCTCTGAAGAAGAAAATGGCCAGAGGTGGCAAAAAAGATACGGACCATATAATATATAAAGTGAAGAGCGGGGACAACCTGTATGATATAGCCCGGAAATTCGGAATATCGGTTTCAAGTCTGATGCAGGCAAATCAGCTGAACCAAAAGTCCGTTATAAAACCCGGACAGAAACTGAAAGTCCGTAAGGGCGGGAAGCCGGTGAATGATGATGTAAAAAACAAAACACCGGGAAAAAAATTTCATGCCTATCGCGTAAGGGCCGGTGATAACCTTACCGCCATAGGGCGGAAGCTTGATGTTTCCGTCCGTGACCTGATGAAATGGAATTCCCTTACAGATCATGAAATCAAAATCGGTCAGTTTCTGAAATACAAAATGAAGGGGAAGGAACAACCATTTTATTATATAGTGAAACCAAGGGATAATCTGTGGGACGTAGCGAAAAGGTTTAAAACCACTGTGACTGAGATAAAAAAATTAAATATTGATTTATCGGAAACCCTGAAACCGGGAATGAAAATCAGGATCCGGTAGAAGAAGGGGAAATACCATGAGCAGGTTTCTGAAATGGCTGTCTGTGCTGGGGTTGACGGCGTTTATACTCACGCTGATCTTTTTCATTTCTTTGTTTGGGCTTTTTTCCAGTTTTCTGGACAGAGGTTTCCCCCAGCCCTATCAAGAGAAAAAACCGCACCTGGCGATCCTTGCTTTAGACGGTCCAGTGCTTCAACCGGATAAGAGTTTGAAAGCCATTGAATCCATTTCAAAGAACGCAGCCTGCAAGGGTATACTGGTGCGCGTTAACTCTCCGGGAGGGGCCGTAAGCGCCTCACAGGAGCTTTACAAAGCTCTACAATCTCTGCGGTCAGATGAATTTCCTGTTGTTGTGAGTATGGGCAATACAGCCGCGTCAGGAGGATATTATCTTGCTCTGGGGGCGAGCAGGATATTTGCCAACAAAGGAACTGTTACCGGGAGTATCGGGGTTATTGCCCAATTTCCGGAAATGCAGGAACTTTTTTCAAAGATTGGGATTTCCATGGAGGTAATCAAGAATGGCAGGTTTAAAGATGCAGGGAGCCCTTTCCGCCTCTCAACCAAAGAAGACCGGGAATGCCTTCAAAGAGTCGTGGACGATGTTTATGAGCAGTTTATAGACGATATTCTGGCAAACAGGGATATTTCAAGGGAAAAGTTGTTATCACTGGCCGATGGCAGGATTTTCACAGGACAGCAGGCCGTGTCAGCAGGCCTGGTAGACACCATTGGCGGCCTGGCACAGGCCAAAAATTATCTGGTGAAGGTCTCCGGATTGGATGAGGATGCCCTTTTCATAAACGCCGGGAGAGAGGCACACTGGCTGGATGTAATTTCTTCAAAAACTGGAATATTCAAAGGTTTGGTTTCCAACAGGCTCCGCGGACTGATGAAGTCAGGATTATATTATTTGTGGCCTGCGGGAATTTCTGAATATGCCATCTGACAGTAAGTGGACCTCCAATTTCGGTTTTAGTCCCGCAAATTTGTAATTTGATCGCATTATACTCATTATTCAGGAAGACATCCTTTGATTTTTTTTTATAAATCTTTAAGAGCTTACGGCCATGGAGTTCCAGGCTGGCTTATGGCTTTCGCTATCCTGCATGTGGCAATCCCCGTATCCGGAATGTCTGTTGAGACCATGGAAGACAGACGGGGCCGGTTACATCTACAGGTAGAAGCGCCTGACATTCGAGTAGTTACCGAAGGAAGGGGAATAGTTGTCGAATGTGAAGGTTGCCGGTCCTCCCTTCTGGAAGGGGAGCCGAACTTGCCGTATTATGTGTTTAATGTGGTTTCCTCGGAAAAAGAGCCTGTGGTAACCGTCAAAGAATTATCACACAGTCTGCATAAAATTCCCAAAGGGTTAGAGCCGGTTCCAAAATATGAGGTTCCCTCCAGACCTGTGTATGAGAAAAACAACCTTTTTTATCGCAGGGCCAGAGTGTTACAAGCCAGGATCGGTGAATTGAGGTATATGCGGGGAGTCCCGATAAGGACTATCATGATACCATTGGCGGCATGGGACGATAATGCCAAGTCACTCAGACTGATAAAAAAAATGAGAGTGTCTCTTGTCTTCTCTGATACCCAAGCCAGTCCCACGACCATTCACCTGCCCGAAGCCTATCGGCGCTTAATTAAAAATCCAGTAGGGGGGAGGTACCATGTGCTGAAGGGAGCGGCGGGAGGTTTGGGGAAACTATCACGCCTTGCCGGACAGACTGATATCGGCCCTTTATTGGTTAAGATCAAAATCGGAGATCGAGAAGTTGAGACCTTTTTGGAAGACAGAATGTACTCATTGTCCTATGAAACCCTTGGAGAAGCGGGTCCGGGTGAAGAGTCCAGAAACTTGATTGTGGGGAGTGTGCCTGATAATATCAAGATGTATACAGGGACTCATGGTACCCTGCCCGCGGCCATGGACAGCTTGAGCAACGCAGGCAATTTAAGAGAGATCCCTATCGAAGTCCTGGACAATAATCTGAACCAGACTTTTGACGAGGGAGATGAAATTAGGTTTTTCGGTCATGGGACAAGTGTTTGGAGAAGCCTGCCCGAAAGCGACACAGTGGGAACGCCTGTTAATTATGAATTCCAGACCAATCCCTATTCTTTTGAGCAGGTTTATTTTCTCGACTTTTCCGGGGGAGGAGGAAAAGGCCTGAGACTGCAAAACCTGGAAGGCATGCCGAATACTTCAGAAACAGTTGCCTCCAGCTGGAATTACCTGAGAGCCGAAAAAGAGATGGGGATCGGCCATTGCAATGCGTCTGGCCATTATGACATAGCTATGGGAAAGATCTGGCATTGGTATTTGATAACTGATGAGGAAAATGTATGCCGTACGACTTCAACCCAGAGGGTGTTAACGGGTAGCCAGCTGGATCTGCCGGGAGGGTCCTTGCCCGGCTACCTATCCGGGACACCCCTTTATCTGGGGTTTTTCACTACGGTGGATTTCACTTCTGCGGGTAAGCAAAATTTCTCTGTGGTTTTCGACTCTGATTCTGCCTCTTACCTGGCAGGGATTAATGTCCCAAATGGAAATTATTTCCTCTATGATGGCACCTTCGATCCGGAAAACTTCCGTTTCAACAAAGTAGTCTGGCAGGGAAGCCGGACTGAGCTTGGTTTTGACGGATATTCCGTCATTTACATGAAAGAGCACAGCTATTCCGGCCGGCCGTTCTGGATCTACCCGGTTGCATTCGGAAGCCCGAGAACCTATCAGATTGAAGATGACGGAACCGGATTACAGGGGCTTAAGCTCGCTGATGGTGTCGCTGTGGGAAGGATAGTTTTGTCATCTGACCAGACCTTCTCGGATTCAGCCGTTCGTGACGGGGATATCAGGTATTTCTTTTTCAAGGAAAAGGACATTGAGCGCGTATCGGTATCGCAGATTGAAATTGATACGGTGCCGGATAATTCCCTGGCTATGAGAAACCTGGTGACCGGTGATGGAAAAAATCCGGAATACCTGATAATTGCGCCCAAGGCTTTTCTTAACAGTGCTTTTGAATTAAAAAAGCACCGGGAAGACCCGGCAAGGATTAAACCATTGCGCACTTCCGTAGTCAGAGTAGAAGACATATACCGGAATTACTCAAGCGGAAGGATTTCTCCCGTAGCGATTCGTGATTTTATAAGGTGGGCCTGCCATGGATGGGGCCTGTTGACACGGCCGGATTCCATCTTGAAATACGTTACGCTTTTTGGAGATGGGTATTTCAACTACAGGAAAATTCACGCGGAAAATGAACTCGGTTTGAATTTCATTCCGCCTCATGAAGACGGAAAGATTAGTACAGATGATTTTTTCGGATATCTGGATAGAGAAGACGATGTCAACACCAACAGTTCCGAATTAGATGTGGCTATCGGCCGGATCACTGTTAACGATGTAGAAGAAGCCGGCGCCTTTGTTGAGAAAGTAAAAGCTTATGAAAGCCAGGGTAATGCAGGGCCATGGAGAAACAGAATTATCAGCGCGGCCGATGATGACAGGCAGAGATTAGCAGTAGATCCAATCTCCCATGGACACACCAATGATGCTGAGGCCATCATTCAAAAGATACTGGATCACGAGCCGGGAAAAATTAAAGATAACATGTACCTGTTGAATTATGAGCATAACTACGCGTACTCCAAACCCGAAGCCGCCCGGGATTTGATGAATAAAATTAACCGGGGGGCGCTCATATTGAATTATGTCGGGCATGGCAGTTGGGACGTGTGGGCGGACGAAGGATTGATGGTTATGAGCACAGCTCTTCCTAAATTGGCCAATAAGGATAATCTGCCTTTGATTACCTCCTTTTCCTGTACTGTGGGCAGGTTCGAATTAACCGAGTCCGACTGTATGAGCGAGGCCTTGATAAGCAAGCCACAAGCTGGAGCAATCGCCACAGTTTCCGCCACCCGGGAATCTTATGCGCAGCCGAATGTCCAATTGGCAAAAAATTTTTTTGAATCTCTTTTTGCCAGATCCCCGGAGGGTTTCTTTCCCACCGTCGGGGATGCGTTGATAATGGCTAAAGTTATGACAAGCAATAAGAAAAATAATCTCAAGTACATTTTGTTTGGCGAGCCGGTGGTGCAGATAAGAAAGCTGAACCTGGATATAAATTTGACACAAGCTCCCGATACCATAAAATCCCTTGATTGCGGTACTATCAGGGGAAAAGTCTCGGGAGGCTCCGGGTCCGGTTTTGTCAATCTCCAGTTGTTTGGGGCTAGTTATATCAGGAAACATGATGGACTGGAAGGTACCAGCAGGAATACACATGACCAGTTTATAACTGAACAGGGGGACATATTGTTCTCTGTGACCGCGCCTTATGAGGATGGAAGTTTTTCCATGAACTACATGTTTAAAGAAAGGCTGCCTTTCGGGGATACGGCTGCAGTCATGAAAGTATTTGCCTGGGATGGTTCAGAAGAGCTGGAAGGCTCAACTATTAAGGCTGATTTGATAGTATCGGGAGAAGCCAATACCTGTGAGGTGAACGACAAGGAAGGGCCTGAGATTATCGTATCGGGTTGCGAGCGTTCTCAGACTTCGATTGTAGATTTTTCCGGTAGTATCCGTTTGGCCAAACCATATTGTTTAGAAGTAATTGTAACGGACAGCACGGGAGGCGTGTCATTTGCCAACCGACCCGATGAGGGTACGACACTGGAGGTCCAGAAATACTCACAGGGCTCTGCAAAGCCGTATGACGGCCTCACTCAGCTTCAGTTGAGTGAGGATAGTTTTATGAGAAAGACGTATAAATGGAACATTTCTGATAAAATGGAAGAGGGAAAGTATCTGCTGAAGATCCGCGCTCAGGATGGCTTCGGTAATTTGAGTATGCGGAACCTGGAGGTAGAGTTAGTTGAGGATGCCATTTTTGAAGTATACCATATCTTCAATGTTCCCAATCCCCTAAAGGGTAGGGGTACCTGTTTTTATATCGGGGAAATTGCAGAGCAGGGATCAGGCGCGTTTCACGAGGAACCTCCTGTTTTTACGGCCGAGATTAAAATTTTCAATCAAAGAGGCCTTTTGGTGAAATGCTTAACAGAAGTAAAACCGAGGGAAGATATTGATAGAAATGACATTAACAGTTGTCGAGACAGAAATGCATGGTGGGACGGAAGAGATCATTGGGGAAACAAACTGGGCAATGGCCTCTATTTTTATGAGGTGAAAGCAGTCCGAACAGCCTCGAGTGATATGGATGGGGCGGGGAGGATGACAAGTATAAAACGAAATACTCTACTTATCTCCAGATAGGGTTCCGCTATTCGCCTCAATAACCATTCCATAGTTCGATTTTATGCGGGGAATCATCAGTTATATTGACGCATGACACCGATAACTCTTCCGGCAATGTGGAAATCAGGAGTATTCTTATCAACAATTATGGGACCGTAACTTTCATTGGCGGGTTCCAGGCGAACCCTGCCGGATTCGGGATAAAAATATTTAACCGTGGCTTCTTCCCCAATAATTGCTATCACAATCTGGCCTGCTTCAGCTGCGAGTTGCTGTCGGGCGAAAACCATGTCTCCGTTTAATATTCCCGCGTTTTTCATGCTTTCGCCCTTAACTTTAAGCGCAAACACGTTTGTTTGGCGCATTAAAAAATCTCTGTCAACCACCACCGTGCCTTCAAGATTTTCAACAGCCAGCACCGGACTCCCTGCCGCAACCCGGCCAATGATGGGAATTTCGACCAAATTATTTTCAGAATTTGGTTTAGGTTGATATCCGGATATAACGTCAATTCCCCTTGAGACTTTAGGTGTCCTTTTTATGTATTTCTTCTTAATAAGGGCTGATAATATGCTCCGGACTCCGTTGGTAGATGTAATCTGGAACCTTAGCCCGATTTCCCTTACAGTTGGAGGGCGTCCCCGATTTTCCAGGCAATACTTAATGTAATCAAAGACTTCACCTTGTCTTTTGGTTAAAGGTTTTTTGTCAACCATTGTAACTCCTTTTTTTTTTTAAAGGCTTATGAGGATGTGTCTGTAATAAAATACTGCACAAAAGTACACTTGTCAAGATGTGCAGTATATTTTTAATTGCCGGGAATCTACAGCTTTTGTATTTTCCACACATGATACTAATCAAATTCTCAGTAGGATTTGCCATTTTATTGTTTTTTTCATTGACATTAGCGGTTATCAGCCGAATTAACAGTCTGTCAGTTCAGAGGGATAGAATCCTTGAAAAAATATCGCAGGCCGAAATAGATGAAAAGAATCTTTCTGATTCTATTCAAAACAAGGAACCTGCGAAAACCTAAAAGAATGGGTATCAGTTGCCCTATTTAATTTTGAAAAAGGGGTTTTTTATTCAGCATATTGGATAAAAAAAATGAAACCGAAAAACAACTAGCGGAGATAACATATGGAAACAAAGATTTTATTAGCGATTTTTCTCATAAACTTGGTGCTGTTGGCCCTGAATGTTTTTTTCATCATCAGATTAAACCTTCTCAAGTATCTGCTGGAACAGCCTGTGGTGAAGAAGATGTCTTCCAGTCCCAAATTGAAGCCTTACAAAGGCGAAAGAAAAAGTCAGGGAGAGAGGCCTTCAGGAAGAGGTCGGCCTTCTTCACAATCAGGGAAAAGTCAAAAAGACTCCCGGCAGGACAGGTCCAGAAATGATAAAAGAGGAGCCGGACGCTCTTCCAGGCCCCGCTCTCAAAGGTCTGGTAGTGGAGGCCGGGGAGTTCTAGTAGGAAATCAAGCCTCGGAAAATGAGGAGAAAATCATACAGGCCCCAAAAACTGGAAATCCGGAACAAACAGAAAAAAAACAGGAACCAAAATCCATGCCTCCATCTAATTCCTCGAACAAAGTGGAAAATGAAAAAAAAGATAAAGTCGAAAAGGTTTCCTCAGCGGATAGAACCAACGGCAACGAAAGCAAGAACCCGGGAGGGGATATCCAGCACGGACGCCGAATGCGGGTTAAGAAAACCCCGGTTTTTGAGGAAGGAGAGTAGAAGGGCCAATACCTTCTGAGCTAAAGAATACCCTCGTTTCTGTCAATCTTGATAGAATCATTATGAAAAACCTGATACTATTCCTGATAATGATGGTTATCACTGGAAGTTGCATTCCTGATGAAGGAGGACCTCCTTTTGAGAATTTCAGGTCTTATGCCCTTGAGGCTATTAAGAATAAAGAAGTGATCGGTGTAGGCCAGTTGATTTTCCTCATGGAGGAGGGAAAAGGCTTTATTTTTTACAACCTTTATACTGTGCAGGATAAAAGCCTTAAAACACCGGTGAAGTCCAGCATAAATCTCATAGAGGTGTCCGAAATTAAGGAAAGAAAAATTGGCATGTACATTATCATTGGGAAACATTTCAAGGGATACTCGGTTGTGGGGACTGTCCGAAGGGGGCCATCCGCTTTTCCCATACTTGAGGATACTTACCACACAGAGTTTCAATTGACCATCCAGGAGGATGATCCTCATTTTATCCGGCCCCTGTCAAAACACGGTCTGGGGTTTTATCAAAGGTACTTGTCTAGAATTGACCTTGGGCAATCACCAGATTTTACGGAGTATAAATTTTCTCAATAACGGAACAAATCTCCCTGGGTTTCAGAAGGGTCAGGAGGAGTAAATCCGAGATGACGGTATGTTTTAGCTGTTGCCACTCTTCCCCGTGGGGTGCGTTTGAGCAGTCCGGACTGAATTAAATAGGGCTCATATACTTCTTCCAGGGTTTCAATCTCCTCTCCCACAGCCGCTCCTAATGTGGTTAAGCCTACCGGCCTTCCCTCAAATTTATCTATAATAGTCCTCAGTATGTTCCTGTCCATGTCATCGAGGCCTATGGCGTCTATGCCCAACATGTCCAGAGTCTTTTGAGCCACTTCTTCATCTATGATTCCCCGGCCCCTTACCTGTGCCACATCCCGGCATCTCCTTAAAATCCGGTTGGCTACCCTAGGCGTACCTCTGCACCGGCCGGCTAGATAATCTATTCCCACGTCATTGATATTTACCTTGAGAATGGTTGCCGACCGTTTAAGAATCGCTTTTAACTCTGGTTCATTATACGTGTTAAGCCGGAAGGATAGTCCAAACCGGTCCCGGAGCGGGGAAGTCAACATTCCTGTGCGGGTAGTAGCTCCCACTAGGGTGAATTTTTTCAGGTCCACTCGAATAGATTTTGCGGCAGGTCCTGAATCCACCATGATATCAATTTTATAGTCTTCCATGGCCGGGTAGAGATATTCCTCTACAACACTTCTTAACCTGTGTATTTCGTCAATGAAGAAGATATCGTTGGTATCCAGGTTGGTTAACAGGCTAGCCAGTTCAATGGGTTTTTCCAAAGTGGGTCCTGAACTGACAAACACCTTTGACTCCATTTCGTGAGCGATAATATTGGCGAGTGTGGTCTTTCCCAGACCTGGGGGGCCGGCCAGCAGAACATGGTCCAGCGGCTCGTTACGTTTTTTCGTAGCCTCAAGGTAAATCTTAAGGCTCTTTTTAATTTTTTCCTGGCCGATGAACTCATCAAGAGACTTTGGCCTGAGGGAAGACTCCTGGTCTCTATCATCTCCAAATTGTTTTGGAGAAATTATCCGTTCGCTTTCATATTCTGGCATGGCTCAAATCAATTTTAAAGCTTCTGTTATTATCCGGCTGGTACCTGTTTTTCCCCCGAGCTTCTCCATAGCCTTTTCTACGGCAGATTGGGAAGGCCCCTCTTTCACTCCCAGGGCCATTAAAGCCCGGACCGCATCGTTTAGTGCCTTATCCGGCTTTGTTTCCGCGTCCGTTCTTGCGGCACCCGATATCCTTATTTTAGCTAATGGCGTGCGGAGGGAGGCTATCATCACTTCAGCGGTTTTTTTTCCGATCCCTTTTAAGGAAGTAAGTTGAAGTACATTTCCATCTGTGATTTGCGCCACCAGCCTTTCCGGGGAGGTCTCGGAAAGGATCCTCAGCGCAATTTTTGGTCCGATTCCGGAAACAGTTATAAGTTTCAGGAACACTTCCTTTTCACTATCCGAAGAGAATCCATAAAGCTCCATAATGCCTTCTTTTACATACAAGAAAGTGGAAATTTCAACGGGCTCCCCTTCTTGACTGAGGTTCTCTGATGCCCTCAGGGGAACATCCACGCCATAGCCTACCCCGTTTACATCGATGATGATATGGGTGGGTTCTTTTTTTATAAGGGTGCCTTTGAGGTGCTCTATCATATCATTTGTAACACTGA
>JBHPJW010000007.1:0-68805 GCA_042567505.1 Fibrobacterota bacterium | reverse complement strand
GACCAACCCTGAAGTGCATGAGTATCCCCAGCATCTGTTCGGCATAGTTCAGGGAGGCAATAACAAGGACCTCCGCCGGCGGGCGGCGGCCTCACTGGCGGACATGGATCTGCCGGGTTATGCCGTGGGCGGCTTGAGCGTGGGCGAGCCGATGCCGCTTGCGTATGAGATGACCGATTATTGCACGGATCTGCTGCCGCCGGATAAGCCCAGGTACGCGATGGGCATCGGCACCCCCAGGGACCTGCTGGAGATGGTAACCAGGGGAACGGACATGTTTGACTGCGTCATCCCCACCCGCAACGCGCGCAACGGCATGGTCTGGACCTGGAAGGGAACGCTGCATTACAAGGCGGCCCGGTATGCGCAAGACCTGGATGGCCCCCTGGATCCGGAGTGCGGCTGTTATACCTGCAGCAACTTTTCCCGCGCCTATCTGCGGCACCTGTACAAAGCCGGTGAACTGACAGTGTTCCAGCTGGCCTCTCTGCATAACCTGTACTTCTTCTGCGACCTGATGAATACCGCCAGAGGGAAGATTATGAACGGCCGGTTCGAGTCCTGGAGTAATGACCTGCTGGAGAGATGGGAAAAGCGGGACTGAGGTCCGGTATAACCGCGCACTCTCTTCGGCCACAAGGAGTTTAGCTGGGGAATAAAAGTTATGCGGCCCGCCATGGACAGGGCGAAATTTTTTATAACAACGAAACACGCCAAAAACACGAAAGCGATTGCTCTCGCTAAGGCCATATAAAACTTTTAGCAGTGTGTTACACGGACGGCGGACTAGGGAATAATCTTGTTCACCGGGTACTCAACGATACCCGTGGCGCCGGCGCGTTTGAGTCTGGGAATAATCTGCTTCACGTTATCAAACCTGAGGATTGTCTCCACGGCGAACCAGTTTTTTTCTGAAAGGCTTGAGATGGTGGGATTATGCAGCGCCGGGAGTTCCCGGACAACGCCGTCGAGGTTCTTTTTTTCAGTATTACATTTCAGGCCCACAAAACCTTCGGCGTTCAGGGTACCCTGCAGCAGCATTTTAATGTTCTCCAATTTGTCTCTCTTCTTGCTGTTTTTCCATGCCGCGCGATTGGCTATCAAAATCGTTCCCGTCTCCATGATAACATCGATCACCTTGAGCCGGTTCTCCCGCAGGGAGGAACCTGTTTCGGTAATGTCCACAATGGCATCGACCAGGCGCGGGGGCTTTACCTCGGTAGCTCCCCAGGAGAACTCCACTTTTACAGGCACGCGCTTCTTCTTAAAATACTGTTTGGTGGTATTGACCAGTTCGGTGGAAATACGCCTGTCCTTTAAGTCCCCCGGTTTTTTAAACCGGGAGTTTTCCGGAACAGCCAGGACCCACTTGCATTTGCACCGGGACGCCTTGCTGTACTCCAGTTCACACACCGTTACGACCTTTGCCTTGTTCTCCATTGTCCAGTCATAACCGGTTATCCCGGCATCCAGCACGCCCTGTTCCACATAGCGGGGCATTTCCTGAGGCCGCATAAACACCAGGTCCAGTTCCGGATCATCACAACTGGGATAATAAGAACGTTCAGTCACATTAATACGGGTCCCTGACTTTTTAAAGAGTTCGACAGTGGCTTTCTGCAGGCTTCCTTTGGGCAGTCCGAGAGAGAGTTTCATTTCACTTTGTTCCTTTTATGATTGATGGGGAAAGATAGTATTTGACGTTTAGTGCCGAATGTAGAATTTATGCTTGTTCGGGTTATTCAGGTGTGAGGTGCGAGGATTTCTGAGTTGTCATTAGTCATCCGCGCCCCCTTGCTCCATTACTTTGGCCATGGGCACAACTCAATCCTAATACAACCAATACCTCTGCCAGTTGACCTTATCCAGCATATAAGTAGTTCCGTCCGGTAAAATGGCGGATACCACATGACGCAGTCCCCCTACCCCCACCCAGAACTCAAGCTTTTTCTTGTCTTCCCTGGTGACGGAGATATACCTGGTTTCCTGGTCCCTGAGAACTCTGGAGTCCTTGTGCACTTTAATCTCGGCATAGTAAATCCTGCTGTCCACCATGTCTTCCATCAGAGAACCCAGCAGACGGATTTTTTCCATATATCCCGGTTCCAGGGGGACGTCTCTCAGGTGAACAAAGAGCTGTTCGGTGGTAAAAACCGGTGTCTGCTCCATGACCAGTTTTTTTCCTCCCTCCAGCCAGGACCTTGCTTCCAGGACAGGGGGAGTGCTGAGGTTATTATACTGGCGCACTATCTGGCCGTCCCAGGACTGTATGCTGACGTCCTGCCTGGCAAGGGTAAGTTTTCCCCTGCGGGAAAATTTGAGAGTAGACATGCTGTGCCTGTCTCCCTCGTCCCGCTTGAAACTGTATAAAATTGAGAAGTTGAGTATTGGTATGTAACCCGCTTCAGGTTTTCTGGAGGCCTTTTCCTGGGCAAAAGAATAATATTTCCCTTCAGTGATAAGACGGGCAGGAAATACCAATTCCTTGCCCATATACACCTTTTTCAGCTTGTATTCAAGGATTTCCGCTTTTCCGCTTTCCCACTCCTTAAATTGATTAAACGGCTGCCGGCCCGCCCGAAGTTCTCCGCAAAGGAACAGCACAGCCAGAAACATACAGACAGGATATTTACCCATAATCAAGAAATTAAATTATTTCCCAGGCCCTAAACCATATTTTTCAATCGGCAACAGCACTATAGTGGCTGGCGGCATCTGATGATAGTTAATGGGGAAATAAATAAACGGCAAACAACACTTCTTTTAGCGCTGTTTGCACATGAGGCAAAAGAAATAGAACCGGGCTTATGGCGCTTCTAACCCAAAATCCTTTATCAGCCGTTCGGCGAGCTGTTCCCTGAATTCGCTCGAGTTGTAATAACCGCCCTTTATTCTTTCCTTGACGGTATTCACTCTATCCCATCGTATTTCCGGAAGCCCTTCGATCCTCTTGGAAGTGGCTTCAACTGATGACGCTGTTTTATTTAAATTGGTTCCTTCTTTTGATAATGTTACAGAATCATCCTTTTTGAGCTTTTCAGGCTTGGAAACAGCCTTGCGATTACCGGCAGCCTTTTGGACCTCTACTCCGTATACCTGCGCTATGTGGTTAATCTTCATGATATACAATCCTCTATATGTAAATATCGGTATAATGAGGAAAACGTTTAATACTTTTTTAAAAAAAATTAAAAAAATACCCAAAATAACTAAACATTCGCTAATTACTAAACAAGATCAGGCAATTTCCTTCTCCGAATCAAAGATTTTAAACATTTTATCAGTAGAAGTCATCTCTAACAGGCTATAAATATTCTCATTTAAATTGACCAGCACCAGTTGCCCGCCCGAAGCGAGAATTGTTTGGTTACATGATATCAGGGCTCCCAGGCCTATACTGTCAATAAAGTCCACTTCTTTAAAATTTACCGCCAATTTAAGCCTGGATTCGGCAATCATTTTTTCACACAGGTCTTTCAACTGCTGAGCACCATTTTTTCGGATATTCCCGGATATATCCAGAATAGTCCATTTTTTCCTGTTTCTGTTAGTTATTTGCATAGCATCTTAAATTTCTGAGTAAAATTATATTCCTTATTCTCTTAATATTAACAAATATTATCAATAACTTATTCTCTTAAGACATTGATCTTCTGATATCCGCCAACCTGTGTCTGAAAATAGGATTCAATAAATCGATTCCCTATCTTCACATCCTCCAACAGATCAGCTTTCTTAGAGAGGCCTGATTGCTGAGCTTGTCCCTGAACCATACAAATCTGCCTTTTTCAACCAATGGTGGATGCCATACTGAACATGGGAAGGTACATGGCAATTAAAATAACCCCGATAATACCTCCCATAACAACTATCATAACCGGCTCAATCATGGAGGTGAGCGTATCGACAGCTGAATCTACCTCATCGCTGTAGAATTCCGAAACTTTGTCCAGCATCTCGGACAGCTTTCCGGTTTTTTCACCAACAGCAATCATTTGGAGAACCATGGGAGGAAAAATACCCGTCTCTTTCAGCGGTTCCGCAATGGTCTGACCGCCTTTAATGCTCTCCAGCGCTTTCATAATCCCCATTTCAAGCACCCTGTTACCGGCTGTTTTACTGGTAACTCTGAGCGCCTCGATAATCGGAATTCCCGACCCCAGCAACGTACCCAGGGTCTTGGTGAATCTGGCCACACTGGATTTCCTGATCAAATCACCCAGAAGGGGCAATTTCAACAAAAGCCGATCGACCTGAAACCGGCCCTTTTCTGTTTTGTAAAACCTGTACACAAACACAGCCCCCCCTCCCGTAATGAGGAGAATAATATAGAAATAACTCTGCAGGAAACTGCTCAATCCCATCACCGCCTTGGTCGGGCCCGGTAATTCCCCGCCAAAAGAGACGAACATTTCGGCGAAAGTCGGCACCACCTTTAAGAGCATGACAATAATCACCGCCACGGCCACAATGAGGACGAAAAGGGGATACATCATGGCGCCCCTTATTTTCCTGGCAAGTTTTTCGGCCTTCTCGAGATATTCCGCCAGCCTGCTGAGGATGGAATCCAGAATACCCCCTGATTCTCCAGCTTTTATCATGTGGCAGTACAGGTCCGAAAAAATTCTGCCGTGCCGGGAAAACGCCTCAGACAAGGTGGCCCCCCCCCTGGATGTCAACGCTCACCTTTGCCACGGCCTTTTTTAAATTGGCATTCTCAACCTGTTCCGTGAGCGTTTCCAGGCATTGTATCAAAGCCAGACCGGCGGAATTCATGGCGGAAAACTGGCGGGTAAACCTGGCAAGATCCTTAGTTGGCACACCCTTGGTTAAATTAAAGCTTATCTCAATTGGCTTTTTATTGATTTTAGTAACAAGGATACGCCTCTTGCGCAGGAGAGCTTTGGCCTCTTCCATGCCGTTGGCCGTAATTTCACCGTCAGTTTCGCTGCCGGTAAGAGTCCGGCCGGTATATATCCATACACTCATCTGACTTTTCCGGAAAGGAGGCGGTTAAAGCTGTCAATACTGGAGCATCTCCTCAATGCTTCGGCTTTTTCTATTTTCCGCGCGGCCACCAGATCCACCAGACAGGCATCCATGGTATGCATTCCGTATTTCTGTCCGGTTTCAATCATTCCCTGTATCTGATGGTTTTTTTCATCACGGATCATGGCGGAGACGGCGGGAGTGCTGACCAGTATTTCAGTAGCCAGAATACGGCCCCCTGTGAGGCAGGGCAACAACACCTGACTGATGACGCCCTGGAGCACAAAGGAAAGCTGGGTGCGAATCTGCGCCTGATGGCTTTCGGGGAAGGCGTCTATAATGCGGTTTATGGTCTGTACCGCAGAATTTGTGTGCAGGGTGGCCAGGGTCAGGTGTCCTGTTTCGGCGATGGTGAGAGCCGCCTCTATGGTTTCCACATCCCTCATTTCCCCGATAAGCACAAAATCAGGATCCTGCCGCAAAGCCACGCGAAGAGCAGAGGCAAAGGAGACAGTATCCGCATTCACTTCCCGCTGGCTGACTATGCACTTTTTATGTTTGTGGACAAATTCTATTGGATCTTCAATAGTTAAAATATGGCCCTGGTGAGAGGAATTTATCCGGTCTATCAAAGCGGCAAGGGTTGTTGATTTTCCGCTTCCGGTAGAACCCGTTACCAGAACCAGGCCCGATGGCTTATCAACAAAATCAAGAACCGTTTTCGGCAGTCCCAGTTCAGACACGTTTTTTATCTCATAGGGAATGTAACGGATTGCCATGCTGACAGAACCCCTCTGGAAATAAATATTTGCCCTGAAACGGCCCAAACTGGCAATACCAAAAGAAAAATCAAGCTCTTTCTTTTTTTCAAACTGTTTCTGCTGGAGTTCGGACATCACGCTGTAGCACAGCCTGGAACAATCCTCCGCATTCAGTGTTTGATCAAAAACAGTCCTGGTCTTGCCGTTTACCCTGAAGATGGGAGATATGCCCGGAATCAGGTGAAGGTCGGAACCTTCCAGCTCGACCAGTTTTTTCAGCAACTCGTGGATATTAACCATGGCATTTAAATATAAGAATCTATGCCTGTCCGGCGCCACAAAATCGGCCCCGGCCGCGGTCTGGGTAAATCATCTGCGCTTAGCGCCATCTACTCCCCTACCGTTCGCCGTCTCCATTTTTCCGGTTAAGAGCGAGGATGGATTTTGTTAAATTCACACATACCTTTCTCCGGTCACAAAAAAAATCAGACAAGGCCGGGAACAATACCGCTTTTTTTTTACCTTGGAAAAAAACTGAGGAAGTATCCTTGAAAACACCTGCCGGAATATTGATAGTATTAGTAAGCTTAACCTTCCTTGCCGGATGCGGGGAGAGCGAACTTCCTATCACCGGTAAAATACCGCCTATCACCCTGAATAACCTGAATGGTAAAACCGTGGAGATAAAAAAATATGATGACGGCCTGGTTTTGCTGGTTTTCTGGGCCACCTGGTGCAAGCCCTGTTTGATGGAGATCCCAGTGCTAAAGGAGCTTAACCGGGATTTCAGTCCCAGAGGATTGAGAATTGTCTCAATATTATGTGACAATCCCGGCATGGAGAAAATAGTCAGCTTGAAGAACGGCTACGGCATTGATTATGAGATCTTAATGGGAAGTGAAAAATTCAGTTCCCGGTTTGGCATTCAGGCTTTTCCCTCCTCGCTTTTAATCGGCAAGGGAGGAAAACTTCTGGATAAGATGGAAGGCGCATTACCTGCCGACATGTTCAAATCCAGAATCAAGGCGCATTTACCGGGATCATAACACAGCATATTTAGATCAAGAACCAGGAGTCACCCATGGGAAGAAGCCTTTATCAGAAGGTTTTTAAAAACCACATCGTAAAGCAATTGACCGATGAACAATACCAGCTGTTCATCGGGCTGCATATGATACATGAAGTCACTTCGCCCCAGGCCTTCGCCATTCTGACCGAGAGAAAACTCGAGGTTTTATACCCTCACAGAACCTTTGCGACAGTGGACCATATCATTCCCACTCTGAAAGGCCAGAGGCAGAGGCCTTATCAGGACGAAAAAGCGGAAGAAATGATGGCGGCCATTGAAGCCAATACCGGACGGCACGGCGTTAGTTTTGCCGCCCCCGGCTCCGGTCATCAGGGAGTGGTCCACGTCATCGGGCCGGAGAGCGGATTGACCCAGCCCGGCATGACCATGGCCTGCGGAGACAGCCATACTTCAACCCACGGCGCTTTTGGCTGCCTGGCCTTTGGCATAGGCACCAGCCAGGTGGCAGATGTCCTTGCCACGCAGACCATTCGGGCGGAAAAATTAAAAACCAGGAAAATAATAGTCTCCGGCGCTTTGCAGCCAGGAGTTTACGCCAAAGACGTGATACTGGCCATCATCAGGAAACTGACCGTCAATGGAGGAGTGGGCTTCGCTTATGAGTACGCCGGCCCTGTGATTGAGAAGATGTCCATGGAAGAACGGATGACTGTCTGCAATATGTCCATTGAAGGCGGGGCGAAAGTAGGTTATATAAATCCGGACCAGATCACCATTGACTATCTGGATGGAAAGCATTTCTCGCCCAAGGAAGATGCTTTTAATAAAGCGAAGGAATTCTGGTTAAGCATGGCATCCGATCCTGACGCAGAGTATGATGATGTAGTGGAAATTCCCGGCGGCCGGATAGAACCTCACGTGACCTGGGGCATTCATCCAGGACAGTCAGTGATGATAGACGAACGACTTCCCCGGGTAAAGGACTTGCCCGCTGGGGAGCAAACATCAGCCAGGGAAGCATATGATTACATGTCTTTTACAGAAGCTGATAAAATCAAGGGAACCAAAATAGACGTTGCCTTTATAGGATCATGCACGAACGGCAGATTGAGCGATTTTGAGGAGGTAGCGCGCCTGGTGGAAGGCCGCCGATTGGCGCGTCAGGTGAAAGGCCTGGCTGTCCCGGGATCCGAACAGGTGAAGAAAGAAGCGGAGCAAAAAGGTCTGGACAAAATCCTGACCAGTGCCGGGTTTGAGTGGCGCGAACCCGGTTGTTCCCTGTGTCTGGCCATGAATCCGGACAAGCTGACCGGCTCCCAGGTTTGCGCCGCCACCAGCAACCGCAATTTCAAGGGCAGGCAGGGTTCACCCACCGGCAGAACGATCTTAATGAGCCCTGCCATGGTGGCCGCGGCCGGCATTGAAGGCAGGATCGCGGACGCCAGAGAGGTGTTCAAGGATAAATATTAACACAGGGCGAAATCCTCATGGAAACATTCAACAAACCTTTTGCTTTCTTCGGTAACTTCGGCCGGTTAGAGTCCCAAAGCCCGGCCGGGCATTACACCATATGAAGTTACCGGAGATATGCATGTTCGGAGTAATAAGATGAGCAGAGATCAGAAAATCACCAGAATAGGCGGAACCGCCATTCCCCTGCGCGGCAATGATGTTGATACTGACCGCATAATCCCGGCCCGTTATCTAAAATGCGTCACCTTCGCAGAGTTGGGGACACATGTATTTGAGGACGACCGCCGGGAATCTTCTGCCAAAGGGCAGCTTCACGCTTTTGATAATGAGCAGTACAGGGGCGCGGAGATTCTTTTTGTGAATAACAATTTCGGGTGCGGATCTTCGAGGGAACATGCCCCGCAATCTTTGATGCGCTGGGGCATCAAAGGAATCATTGGAGAATCATTCGCGGAAATTTTTTTCGGCAATTGCGTGTCATTGGGCATTCCCTGTGCCACCCTTCCTCATGAGGCAATGGAAAGCGCCATGGATGCGGTTGAGCAGCGTCCGGATGCACAATGGACTGTGGATATCGAACTTCAGGAATTGAGCGGTCCAGTTACTTTTCAAATCGATCTGCCCCCCGGCCCGAAGTCGCAATTCCTGGCCGGCACCTGGAATCCGTTACATAGTCTGCTGGAAAATAAGAACGAGATTGAACAAACCGCTGCCGGATTACCCTATCTCTCCAATTTCCAAGCCTGAAAAACAACAATACCCAACATCGTTATTCTTATAACATTTTTAATTTAAACGTGTTGCGCCACATGTCCAAACTCATGCGCAAGCGTTTCTTATTACCCATTTTATTTCAATATGTTATGTTCTTGACGGAAGCGCCTGCCAATGCCCTTATCAACTAATTTCAAATATTTTTCAGGTTTTTGCGGCCGTCTCTCTTTCCGGCGAACTTACTTACATCCCCTATGTTATAGGGCATCCTGGCGTTTTAAAATTCTCTGGCTTTGGGAAAAAGAGAAAAGTATCTTACCGATATGGAAGTGTTCCTTCAATCGGAAATCAAGGAAAGGGAACAGGGGACCGTGCTGGTATTATCCGGCCACTTAACCCGTGCCACCTGCAGGAAAATGTCCTTCCTGTTCAAGGAACTCTTAACCGAACAGGAATACATCGCTCTTGATTTGTCCGGATTATTGTATTTGGATGCCAAGGGCCTGGAACTGATTTCCAACCTGCTTGGCAAACTCAAAAAGAAGCATATTGACTTATATGCCTTCGGCATGAATAACGAAATCCACGACATTCTGTCTGTTGTTGATTCTACCAGGGGGATTAAACTTGTCGAAAATGATAAGGTTCTCAGGAGATCTGTAAAGAAAGCCTATTCTAACTGAGTTCGTGAACAAGCTGCTTCACAAATATTCCCACCTCTTTCCGGCCGGCTCCCTGAAAACGGGATGGAATAAAGTACTTTGTTCCCGGCGCGCAAAATTACTGAAGATCCTGGACAGCTTTGCCGTGTTTTCGGCAATACCGGCAGAGCCCGGGGAAGAAAATTTGTGGTTTACCAACAGCACGCGCATTTTTCAGGAGCCTTCAATCTTATACCTGACTGGAATTAACCAGCCTGGAATAAGACTGATCCTCGATCCCAACAGCTCAAAAAAAGAAGTGCTCTTTATCCCGGAAAAAGATCCTGATAAAGAATTCTGGACCGGGACAAGATTCGGGTTTCCCGGTCCTGGCACAGAATCCGGCACCGGAGCATCGGTTCCAGCGAAAGCTGAACATAGGCCGGGCCAAAAGCAAGCCTCACAACCTGATCTGGACGATATACATGCCCTGACAGGCATCAGGCAAATTAAACCACTGAGGGAATTTAAACCCTGGCTAAAAAATCTGATTCTGAATTCAAAGAGACCATACGCCTACTGTTTTTTCCACCAATATGTAAACAACAAAGATGGAAAAGTCCTCGTTACCAGAACAGACTATAACTGGAAATTCGCCCGGGAGACAAAACGATTCGCCCAGGCGGTTTTAAAGAAGAACAAGAGCAATGGAAAGGTACGCGCTTCCCTCCGTTATGAAATCAGGACGCTGGCGGATACGCATTTCAGGCAGCGCCTTCCCCTGGAACATCACCAGATCAATGACGCAAAAATTGCCATGCGTTTGACCGGACAGGCTTTTAAGGACACTCTGAAAAAAGCGGGGACATTTAAAAATGAGCACCAACTGGCCAGTTATCTGGAATATTCCCTGAAGAAAAGAAGTGTCTACGGTTTGAGCTTTCCGGCCATTGCCGCTTCGGGTAAAAATGCCCTTGTCCTGCATTATATAAAGAACGATGATGTCATCAAACCGGGCGGCCTGGTCCTGCTTGATTTTGGGCTGAGATACGGTGTTATGCATTCCGACATCTCACGGACCATACCGGCCTCCGGCCGGTTCGATCCATTACAGAGTATGTTGTATAGCATAGTCCTTGACGCGCTCAGGGAAAACCAGCGTAATGCCCGGGCAGGCATAACTATCCGGGAACTCGATCAAAAAGTGTGGCATTTTATTGAGAAACGCCTGCAGAAAGATTTTTTTTCCCGAGGCGGTGTGGCGAAAAGACCATACGGGTTTCAGCCTCATAAGGTTTCCCACCTGATGGGACTGCAGGTTCATGACGGCGACCCGCACCGCCAATATCAGGACATACCCATGAAAACAGGCTGGCAGATTTCAAGTGAGCCCGGAATTTACGGACATTTTAAAATACAGCTGAACGGCAGGACCTATTCCCAGACTCTGGGCATCAGGATAGAAGACAATCTTCTCATACAAGCCAGGGGATGCGTGAACCTTTCCAGGGCCATCCCGAGGACGCCGGAAGGTATTGAAAAGCTGATGACCGGGCAGAGCTAATGCGCGATCATCCGAAGACGAAGCCATTTTCCTAAGCGGGAGGAGGTCCGGAACTGCTTTGTGTTCACCGGTACCAGGCCAACTCTCTCCACCGTTCATCACTCCCAAACCGGGGTCCGGCAACGCGGGAATTCAGTATTACCCGCAAATCCGGGGTTTCTTCTTGCAGACGTAATAAATTATATTTACCAGCTTAACAAACGAATAAAAACAAGGATTGCTGAAAAAGAAATGTTTCCTTTTCGGGGACCGCCTGCAACTAATGGTTCGAATTGACGGGACGGAATATGATAAAAGATGATAAAATACCCGGTAGTGATGACAGTCAGCCCGGCCTGCTGCCGGGCAATGAAATGGACGGCAAGACCAGCATCCATCCTTCGCTGTTGTCCTCCCGGAGAGTGCTTATTGTGGATGAAGAAGGAGACAGAAGGCTGGAGACAGCGGAAATCGTAAAAAAAATACTTCCTAACGCAAAAATTTCTGTGGCAGGTTCTCCCGAAGAAGCAGAAGTGCAAATCAATAAGAAAGGATACGACACCTATGTGGTTAACCTTCTCATGCCCGGTTACAGCAATTCCGAATTTGTGAAGGCCGTGCATAACCATCCGAAGCATCCGCTCATGGTAGGTTTCTCCGCTGATAAAATGTCAGACGCCTATGATCCCAAAAAGGGTATAAAAATCAAACCGTTAAGAAAGCTCTTTGAAATAAACACCAATCAGGGCAGAAAAAATGAAGAGAACTCCACACAAGAGGATAACAAAACTGGATAGCGGTCCTCTCTGACCCTGACTTCTGTCCACTACTTTCTCTGAACCTTTTCACCATACCGGTCTATGAGCGAACAACGCGAGTGGCAGACCCTGGTACCCCGGCCCAGCCCGGAATTCCCGAGAAAATTTTTTGGCGACGACATTAACCTGTCTGACTGGAGCGCCCTGGAACCTCTGGCAAAAGAACTGATCGACCGGGAATTAAAAACCCCAAAGGACCTGGCCGTCTGGATGTCGGACTTCATGCAATTTGAGAACGCCGTACTGGAGGAAGGCGCGCGTCTCTATATAAATATGACCACTGATACAGGCGACCAAGAAAGAGACAAGGCCTATGTGCATTTTGTGGAAAAGGTTGAACCGGAACTAAAAAAAACAGACCATCGGATTAACGAGAAACTTATCAGCCATCCCCTCAAAAGTAAACTGAAAAAGGAAGAGTACGGCAGGTGGCTGGCTTCTCTGAAAACACGGCTGGAACTGTTTGATAAAAGAAACCTGCCCCTGCAGTCCGAAATCACAAAACTGGTGCAAAACTATCAGAAGATCTGCGGCGCCATGACCGTGGAATGGGAAGGAAAGACGACAACCCTGAGCCAGCTTTCAAAGGTTCTTCAGGAACCGGACAGAGACCGGCGTGAAAAGGCATGGAGAGAGATAGCTACCCGCTTCCAGAATGACGGGGAAGAACTGGATAAAGTTTTCAACCGGCTTTTCAGCTTGAGGGGCAAAGTCTCAGACAATTTACTCCTGGACGATTACCGCAGCTATTGTTTTAAAAACTATGAGCGCACTGATTATTCGGTGGAGGACTGCCTGAAATTTCACGAGACAGTTGAAAAGGTGGTGGTTCCCGTTTATAAAGAAATGCAGGCCAAACGCAAGTCCTTGCTCTCCCTGGAAAAACTCAGGCCCTGGGACCTGAATTGTGATGTGAACGGCAGGCCCCCCCTAAAGCCCTTTCAATCTTCTCAGGAACTCATTGAAGGCGTTGACACCATTCTGGGTAAGATGGACAAGGAGATTCTCGCCTGTTTCCGGGCCATGAGGGAAAAAGGATTACTGGACCTGGAAAACCGTGTGGGAAAAGCTCCGGGCGGTTATCAATGCAGCCTTGATGAGGTCCGTTATCCGTTTATTTTCATGAATGCCGTTGGTTCCAACCAGGACGTGTTTACACTGCTTCATGAAGTGGGCCACGCCTTCCACCTGTTCCTCACCAGGAAGCGGCCCCTGGCCTACAACAGGGATGCGCCCACTGAATTCAGCGAAGTCGCGTCCATGGGCATGGAACGGCTGGGAATCGTCCACCTGGACACGTTTTATTCTGCCGAAGACCAGGTCAGGGCCATTATGCTGGAAGACGAAGAGGTCTTTCGCCTTCTTGCCTGGGTCGCTGTCATCGACAGCTTTCAGCATTGGATATATACCAATCCAAATCATACCGGCGAGGAGCGGAAGGAGTGCTGGATGGAGCTGAACGAAAGGTTTGGGTGTGGCGTGGATTGGACAGGGCTGGAAGAACATCAGGCTTCATCCTGGCACCGGCAGCCGCATCTTTTTGAGCATCCATTTTATTATATCGAATACGGGATAGCCCAGTTAGGGGCTCTGCAGATATGGGAAAGATCCATAGAGGATGCTTCAGGGGCCCTGGAACAATATAAAGCCGCTCTGAAATGCGGCGGAACTATGGGTGCGAAACAGCTGTTTCAACAGGCAGGTCTGAATTTCGATTTTTCACCCGCCGCCGTAGAGCCCTTGATAACTAAAGTTTACCGGGTATGGGAGGACATGTCCGAACTCAACGGTTCGCCCTCTCCCGAGTGAGCATGCAATACATCATAAATTCTCCGGATAGAGCGGGAAGGTAGTCCAGCATGACCTATGGCAACACCTTGAATGAGATTGACAGGCGCAAAGCCGTGGAGCAGGTGGTGGTCCACAATAAGTACATCGGTTTCGTGGCCCGGGATTTTGGAGTTGAAGAGTCTGAATTAAAGAAGTGGATACAGGAATCCGGCAGGGGTGATAAAAAGCCGGCAGAGGAGACCCCCTGGTACCGCAAACGATACCGGAGCGCCGGGGTTTTTTCCCAGCCATCCCGGCCAAGCCCTGTAAAAAAGGACAAAACTCCAGAGCCTCCCCCACCGGAAAAGAAACCTGTCTACCGGGTGAGGCTCTCTCAGGGAGAATTCGAAAAACCGGAAGGCGGTTTCCAGTTCAACAAACCCTGCGGACTGAAGGTGCGGGCGGACCTGCCCGCGGACTGTCCCAGGAAAAAAGTATCCTTCTCCCTGTATTCCGTGTACAAGGGTGAAGAGGAAGACATGAACGCCGGCGCGGACGGGTTTGTCAAAGACGGCTTTGCCCGTGCCGAAATCAAGCTGTTTTACAACCAGGCATTTTACTACGACAGCCAGAAACCCGATGACGCTGAAGTTGAATATTTTTTCAGGGCCAGGCACGCGGACGTTCCCGAACCTCATGAAAGCGAGCGGCTGAAGATGCTGTGCGGTCATTGCCTGCGCATTATCCTGGCGGATGATGACGGTATCCCGTTCGCAGACACTGTGTACCAGTTTGAGATTGACGGTGTGAAGGGAGAACTGAAAAGCACAACGGCTGAAGGCATGGCTGATGAGCCCATGCCTGTTGACGCCAGGTCAGGAAAATTGACCTTCTGGCCCTTTGGAGAAAATGAAGAAGCCAGAGAATATGATTTGGACATCGCCCCCAGTAAGTCCTGCCTGAGAATCGTTCTGGAAGATAACGGGGATCCCAGAAAAGATGTAGACTACCAGTTTGAAGTGGACGGCGCAAAAAAGGAAAAAAAGAAGACCGATGAAAAAGGGCATGCCTCGGAGGACATACCCGCCTTTGCCAAAGACATTAAACTGTTTATCTGGGAGACTGGTGAATCGGAACCGGTTGAGATTAAATTAGACGCCAATGAGGCTGTTAATTCAGACCAGTACGGAAGTGAATGCGGGAGGATGGCCCAGGTGTTTCAGAATTGACTGTTTAGTATCCGTCTAAAATCGAAATTTGAAACTGTCATTCCGGCCACCGAGCCGGAATCTTACCCAGGGAAGGAAAGATGCCTGGTTTATCTTCCCTGCGTAGCCTCCTGACCTCAGTAGCTGGAACAACGAAGGAGGTTGACGAAGCACAGACACAGCATCTTGCTATAGCAAATTCTGGCTTTATGTACTGTGGCAAGATTCCGGCTCGGTGGCCGGAATGACAGAACAAGGCAATGTTGAAGATCAACCCCTATCTAACCCCCACCCAGCTGTATATCCACAGGTCGTCATAGTATTCTTCATTGCGCTCGTTCTTGTGGCTTTCCAGGGAATTATGCGTGGCGCGGGACGCGTTGCTCACTGTCCAGGTCCTGGTTTCCACGTCGTTTTTGCCTTCTACCTCCTGATGGCACTCACTGACATCCTTTTGCCGGTCCAGGATAAATACCATGCCGTAATTCATGCCCGGATACCCGTTAACTATAATTTTATACCTCTTGTTTTTGGCGACTGAGAAAATCGGCCGGGAGGTGAACTCACCGCACCCCGAAATGATATGGAAGTCCACTCCTTCCGAGCCGTCCTCAATGTTTTTCAGGGCAATGGCGTTATCGGATTCCGCGCATATCTCCAGCCCGTATTTCAGGCCGTTGATGGTTACATATCGCGATTGGATATTATCGAAATAATCTTCCAGGTAATCCTCGGGAAGGCATTTGCCGAAGAACTCCTGCCACGCGGCGTTTTCTTCGCCCCCCCCCCTGGAATTCATGGATGTTCATGCCGAAAAAGCTTTGCGGGATGGCTATCAGCTCGTTACCTTCTTTAAGGAGGATTATCTCGGTTACCGTGCTTTTTTTCTTTATGGGGAAGCTCCAGATGGTATTATCATCGTCCAGCACCTTCAGTTTGCCGTCTTCCAGGAACTCCGGCTTCATGGGCAGGGCCGATTTAATCAGGTTGAACAGGGCCTCGGGAACCGGCAGGGAATCATTTTTGTTTCCGGTGAGCGGGCCGAAATCAGTCCATGGAATTCTCATCGGCTGGATATTATAGGGCGTGTCATTTCCATGCGTGGCTTTGGATATCTCCTTTGATTTCAACTCTCCGTCCCAGTAAAACACGGGCAGGGTATTGTTGATAAGGCTGAAATGCAGATCCCGGGCCTCCTCGATTTCCTTGGCGTCCAGCCCCCATAAAATGGATCCGGGGATGATTACCCATTTTTTATACTTGTCGTCCCCATTGAATTTTTCTTCGAGGTAGGTATATATGCCTTCCTTTTCATCCGCGCTCAGGTACCATCGCTCGTGCGCAAGTAGCTCATTTGCCCCTTCCCGGGTGATTGACCGGGTGAAATACCATTCCGGGCCCAGGTAAATGTTGTATTCGTTTTCATCGGCCGGCTCGCCGATTTTTTCAATGGCCCTGTCAATGTTATCAAAGACGGCGTCCACCCGCTTCTTATACTCCGCTTCAATGCTGCCGGCGGTTATTGCCGGAGCCCCATCTTTCACGTTGAGGGTGGTAAGGGTCTTGTGAATCACCACATTGGAAATGCAGACATCGTCCTTTACTTCAAACGTATTGTCCCCTCCCTCCAGCTCATCCACCCGGCCCTTTTTCCCGTCTGACATTCCATCGTGCTTAAAGCCGAAATTGACTAATCTTCCCGCGGCGCAGTCAGGCTCATCAGCATTTTCAAAATCACTGTCCTTAAAACAAGTGTCAAACGCGTCTTCCGTGTTTGCCACCCATACCATGGAGGTATAGGGATTATGTTCCTTGCTGGCGAAACCATGCTCCGGCCGGGTGACTTCGGCGTTCACCCCGTCCTGGACGGACGTGTAGACGCTGTCGAAGGCCGCGCCGATGTCCTGCTCCTCGGTAAGCGACTCGGCCGGCATCAGGCAGAACAATTCATCGCCTTTGAACAGTTCCTGATAAACCATCTTATTGTTTTTATCAAACACGCGGAACAGGAGTGATTTGACCCGGTCTATGCGCTTTATGCCTATTTTCAGGCCGCATCTTTTTATGCCGGGTGTCAGGTCCTTCTCGCACTGGTACCTCCGCACGGAAATGGCAGAGACCTCCAGCCGGTTGGATATGGTTGACAGATCGCCCATCTGGGCCCGATTGACAGGCACGGCCTCCGTCCTCCTCAGGGGCCATTTAAGCCGGTCATTCCTGATGTCTCCGCCGTATTCCACGGCCAGATCTTTTCCCGTCTGCTTGTTACAGTCTCCATCCAGGGAATATCCCCCGTCCCATGCCAGCAGCAGGTAGGATTTTTTATTGAAGGCCAGAAACTGGCGCACATTATTTACAAACAACCGGCGCGCGGCAATCCTCTGTTCGATCTTTTTGATTTCCAGGGTCTTGACCGTCAGGGACTCTTTGAAATCCAGCACATTATCACAGACCTGCTGTTCCAGGCGGTCGTTTTCGTCGCTCTCTTCCTTTATTTCTCTTATTCCCTGTTCGGCCTGGTTGATATGCAGCTGCAGAAAATGTTTTTCCCGGTCCAGGGTCGCCTTTTCCTTTGCCTGGGTCAATACTTCCTTTCTGCGGTCAAGCTCTTCAATCTGCTCTTTGTAATCATTCCTCAGATGAATGAGCTTCCGCCACTCGGTGTCTTCTATTTGTAATTGTCCGTTTATTCTGTGATATTCACTCTTTCCTTTGTTCAGTTCGTTCCGGATAATGGTATTAATGTCCTTCTCCATTTTCTCAATTACAGGCATGGCGTCATACTCCCATCTTGGCACTATTTTTTTGTTACCATAATTTTTTCAGCATCTTTGTTCAGCACGGGAAAGGTATCCTCGCAGCATTCGGGGAAACCCGAAAGTTAGCATTTTTTATCCCTGGCGGAATGAGGGACGATTTTTACACCCTCGGAAAAATAACCGGTATGCCCTTTGGGAAAGGTAATATGACCGGTGAAGCCGGCGATTACTTTAGAACAACTGCTTTGGCAGAGTAGATGTGCTTGCCGGATGAAAGCCTGATGGAAACAATACCAGGAGTTACATTATCCAAATTCCAAACCGCCGCTCCCTGAGCGTCTCGCACAGCAAAGCTCTTATAGACCCGGCCGTCAACGCCGGACAGTTCCAGTCTGGCGCCCTTCGCCACAAAGGGGACACTGTACCTGATCTCAACCTGCCCTCCGCGTACGGCGGCTGCCAGCCCAAAATTCCCGGCAGGCCTTCCAGTCTCCAGGGCAGTAGTCTCACAGCTCCCGTCATCCACCGTGGCAAAGGGGACATAATTAGTAGCGTCCTGGTTGGTGCAGCCGGGAATAATCGCATCCCCCTGCTCATCCAGCATGCGGATTTCAAAGTTTCGGTAGGAAATGGCGTGTCCTTCCGACTGCAGGCCGAGGTGCCCCGAGACCATGGGCCCTCTGGTGGGGGAAGACTGGTCGTCGAACTCAATGTCCCAGACGATTGCCGCCAGCACTCCGTCGATGTAGTGCTCGACGGTGTTGCTGACAGAGATCAAATGGGCCTGGACCCAGTTGTCATAATCATTCAATTCGTCCCGTGGAGCGGGGCCTACACGCCTTTCGCAATATAACCCCCCTAATGTGAGTTCGAACGGCGTGCCGTTTTCATCATAGGCGCAGCTCATGTCCTCGTCAACAGTCGATGAGCCCCATACGTTCACAATCCCCAGGAAGGCCCCTGCATGAGGGCCGACAGCTCCAATCCCGCTGGCGCCTCCCCCATTGTACATCTGGAATTCAATGCAGGTGGGCCAGTTGGTGTTCAAGCGGCTCACCGGCGATGATGTTTCCCATGCATCCCCGTCCTGATAATCTGCATCGGGAATATGATACAACAATCCAGCATTTCTCGGATCAACCGAGGTGCCGAACTGGTATTCCACCCTCACCTCGTAATTGCTGTATACCTCCGTAGTGGCGATGTACCCATTGCTGCTCCCGGTAGCGCTCAGCAATCCGCCGGAGATCTCATAAGCGGATTGACTCGATGGGTTTTTCAGGTCGCCCCCCAGCCTGATATATAAGCCTTCATAATCTTCGCCGTTGAACAGGGAGACCCAGCCTGAATCTTCTTTGGTAAAGGTCTGTCCGCATAGAAGCGCCGGCAGCAGGCACAATATGCCGGTAAGTGGTATGATATTTCGGATATTCATTTTTCCCTCCTCAAGGCCGTTTATATGTTTGCTTGTGATAACTCAACATTGATACGTTATCCCCTATAGGGGTGTATCTTCTCTTAAATATATTTTAAAAAATGCCGTCATTTCCCGGTTTTCAAAAAAAACCTTCTCATTGGGGTTTACTCCGCCGCAGAGGCGTTCTGGAACGTCAATTCCCTCCGGCATTTGCCTTCAACTGGTTTAATATCATGTCCTTTTCGGTAACTACCGGCCCGGATCCCCGTTTTTTAGCCAGTTCCTCTTCTATCCTGGCCAGTTCCCGGGCCACCATGGCCATTTGCCGCTGCACCGTCTGGGTGGCTTTTAATTCTTCCGCGTCCATTATAAACCATTTGCAGATACCCCTGAACCTGGGGTCCGGAACATAAACCAGCTTCTCAGCCAACCTGCCTATGGTTTTCAGGTATACACCGGTCAACTCCCTGTTTGCCAGCGAGGGAAGCCTGTTCTTGATTCGCTCCCGGTACGTGAGTATGATCTCCGGGTCTCCCAGGCTGTCGGATGTCTGTTCCATCCCTCTGATGTAGGCCCGGGTAAGGTTCGCGGCAAAGTCCTTTGATCCCTTGTTTCCCCTCTGCACCAGGTGATAACGCTGGAGGGCTTTCAGTCCATCCCCTTCTGCAAGATGCTTGTCTCCCTGCTTTTCATACACGGATTTGCAGGCGAAAAGACTGATAGACAATACCATGATAGAGAAAAACCGTTTCTGCATATATGTCCTCCTGTTAACAGTTATGGAAAGCTGAGCCTCTTTCCCGGGCAACGCTCAGACCGGATGAATGCAAAACCTGTAAGAATGATATATGGCATGATCTCATGAACCTTTACATGGAATATCGGGGATAAAAAATAATAATTAGTCCCTGTCCAATAAAATTTGTTCAGCCTTTAAAAAAGGCCTCAAGCGCGTCCCTGTCGTCCTGCCGGGCATAATAACCATCGAGATCTAAGTATCCCCCAAGCGCCGGTATTTTTGTCTTGCCCAGGAACCAGTCCGCAAGGTCATTGATATTCTGCTGATAATGGCCGTCATCTCTGAAATCCAGACATCTGTTATCCCAGAGATAGGCCGGGGTAGCTTCTCCATATCGCAAAACAGGTGTGATGGAAAAGCCATATCCTTCCACTCTTTGCCGCAACTCATGTAACTGTTTTTCAAAAGTATCGCCGTTTCCGCCTTTTTCAATTGACGTAACTGTTTCAGGGAAAACCACTAAAAGCAAATGGTCAGCCTCGCGGAGGCATTTGATTATATAGTCTGAAAAAGACTGTCCCTTCTCCGCCCCATACTCATCGGGCACAGCATCCACGCCCCTTTCCTGCAGGTCCCTGCAGAACTGCTGAAACCAGGCTTTTTCGGATTTATCCCGGCACTTATATGAAATCAATACATGAGGAGACATAGCAAATAACGGTTTTATCGGACTATTTGATTGGCGGGCATGAGTTACCAGGCCAGGTTACAGACAACCAATCATATGTTCGGATGAAATTTATAAATTTTGGGCGCGGTCTCCATATAAAGGATGGAGATGCCTGCCAGGACTCTTTTATTCCACGGACCATGAACCTCTATAACAGGACTACCTGATATGCCAGACACAGACCCCGTTCCTGCGCTGAATTATTACCGCAGCCACAGTCAACACTTCCTCGATACATTAAAAGACCTGACCAGGATTCCCAGTGTCAGCTTTCCCGGTTTTCCGCCGGAGGAACTGGAAAAGAGCGCCGGTTTTATACGCGGGGAAATGATCAGGACAGGACTGGAGCGGGTGGAAATCATCCGGATAGCGGACGGTTTCCCCTATGTATACGGAGAATGGACAGGCCGCCCCGGAGGCCCCACCGTACTCCTTTATGCCCATCATGATGTGCAGCCCCCCCTGCGTGAAGAACTTTGGAGCACACCGCCCTTTGAGCCGACTGAAAAGGACGGAAGGATCTATGCCCGGGGAATAGCTGACGATAAAGCCGGGGTGATGCTCCATCTGGCCAGCATCAGCTCTTACCTCAGCGCAACCGGAACGCTGCCGGTAAACATAAAAATGCTCATAGAAGGAGAAGAAGAGGTCGGGTCCGCCCATCTGGAGGAACTGCTGACCAGATACGCTCAAAAGCTTAAGTCCGATTGCCTGGTACTGGCCGACAGCGCTAATTATGACACAGGTGTTCCCACCTTAACGACCTCGCTGCGGGGAATAGTTACCCTTGACGTCACCGTTTCCGGCATGCGGGACCCGCTTCACTCAGGCATGTGGGGCGGGCCCATTCCAGATCCCATTCTGGGGCTTGCCAAAATGCTCAGCGGCCTGGTGGACGAAAACGGCAGCATAGCCGTTCCCGGGCTCCTGGATGACGCGCTCCCCCCTTCCCAGGAAGAGCTCGAGGACATAAAGAAGCTGGGCATGAACAACTCCACGTTTGTTAAACAGGCCGGCCTTCACAGGGGTGTGGATGTTTTTGGCACAGATGAAGAGATCCTTGGCAAGCTCTGGAAGGAGCCTTCCCTGTGTATCAATACTATTGAATCCGGGGACAAAAAGAACGCCGGCAACGTACTGATGGACAAAGCCTGGGCCCGGATCGGTTTGAGACTTGTGCCCGACATGGACCCTGATAAATCTCTGAAGATATTACAGGACTTTCTGGTAAAAAGCTGTCCCTGGGGTCTTAAAGTGTCTTTTAACGGAAATTCCGGTGTGCGGGCCTGGAAAACTCCCACGGGACACCGGATTTTCCAGGTGGCCAGGAAATCTCTGGAAACCGCCTACGGCCGGGAACCTGTATACGTGGGAAGCGGAGGGTCAATACCATTTACCGAACCACTTTCCAGGGTCTTTGGCGACGTTCCGGCCCTTTTAGTGGGTATTGAGGACCCATATACCAAAGCCCACTCTGAAAATGAGTCTCTCAGCATTTCTGATTTTCATAAAGCGGTCGAAGGCCAGATTCACTTCTTCGCGCAATTGGCCGCGGAGGCATGGCCGGACCGGTGAACGGTAATTTTCTGGCCTTGGAGAATTAAATCATTTACATTGAAATAAAAGTAATCTGAAAAACAGCGGCCCTTTTCTCAGTTGGCACAGGGCGCTGGCAGGTAACAGCATGAGTATCCATTCCCTCTCCCGGTTAATTTTAGTTCTCCTTGTCCGTGCGGCCTTAACACAGGGGCTCGATTCCAGGAACATGGACATTCCCACTAATGACAAGGAAATAAAAAAGTCGCTGGAAGATCTGAAAAAATCGGATGACCGGAAAATACGGCTCCACTATAAAATCGAACTTTCCGACAGGATGGCGGCCATGCTCTACAGCCGCACTCTTGGCGAAAACCTGGAAGAAAATTTCGGGTATGTGGGAGTGGAACCGGTGTCATTTACCAAACCCGCTGACGGATTGTATAAAGCCCCCCTCGGCGCCTGGGGATGGAGACTTAAAAAAGCCATGAGAGACAACCCCAAGGCCTATAACATTATGGCTAATTATCAGCTGAGGTCGATGCTGGCCTCCATTATGCTGGTGGCCGGTTTCACGACCGGAATCGCCACGACCATCGGGCTGATTAATAACCAATACTTCTTTGGAGAAAAACGGAATGAACACCTGGTTTGGGGTGTTGGGACGACGCTGGGATTCTTTACCATGTGGACCATACCAAAGCTCTTTAACCGCGGAAAGATCTACAAAGCATTTAAGATCTATAACAAGTAAAGGTTGTAAGGCATCAATGGTCATTATGAGCCCAAAAGTAACCTTACTGCGGAGCAGAGCTCCTCATCCATCACCAGGTCCTGAATATGATAATCCCTACAGGGGTGAAACCCGGGGACCTTTGAGAATCAAGTCCTCAGGCAAAATGGCCTGCTGACAACTGGTAGCTCACGCGTAACATCCGATGTCCTGGATCCAGAAAGACATTCACCTGCAGCCCAGAAACAGAGGATGCCACCTGGTTACCTCGGAGATTCTTGATCAACTTCCGGAACTGGCGGAATTCCGGGTAGGCATCCTGCACCTGTTTATTCTTCACACTTCGGCATCTCTCACCATCAATGAAAACGCAGACCCCGATGTGCGCAGGGATCTGAACGCCCATCTGAATGTATTGGCCCCTGAAAACGCTCCTCATTATCTGCACACCCTGGAGGGCCCGGACGACATGCCGGCGCACATCAAGGCCTCATTGTTAGGCGCCAGTATCAGTGTTCCCATAAGCAGGGGACGGTTAAAAACCGGCCTGTGGCAGGGCGTGTATCTCTGTGAGCACAGGAGAGCCGGCAGCGGCCGTTCCCTGACCGCCACGGTTTTCGGAGAGAGGAGTGAGGAGTAAGGAGAGAGGAGTAAGGAGTGGGGAGTAAGGAGTAAGGAGTTTGGAGTGGGGAGTGAGGAGTGGGGAAAAAGAATGTCATACCCCGCGAAGGCGGGGAATCTCCTACTCTGTGTTTTGCCTTGATGAAGAAAAAAGGCCATATACATGATGGGAGATCCCCCGCTTTCGAGACTGTGTCACCATTAAAAAAGGGCACTCCACAACTGTCATTGTCCGGAATGACAACCCCAGCTGGCTACTGATTACCGATTCCTGATTACTCAATCTGGGACTGAAAAAACAAATTCCCCAGGAGAGAAATCATTCAAACCATTTAGGATCAACAACAACCGCTTCTTTCTGCAGATCAATAAAGATTTTGTAATTGTCCTCCCGGGTGGCAAAGGCCAGATTTGAATTTGATCTAAAAACCAGCTTGGAATAGGCCACTCCTAAATCCGTGACCTTCTGCTGTACCTTGAATTTCCTTATGAAGGGAACCACCGGAGATAATATCCTCGCGGTGTCCACAATAGTGTTGTACAGCACCACTACCAGTTTTTTCTTGTCCCTGTTCAGGAAAATCTGTTTATCACGGGGGACATCATCAAACTCTATTTTTAATGAAAGCTTAAAAGGATTTACGCTTAAATAGGTGATGGATTCCATTTTATATGGCCAGATTTCCTCCGGCATGCCCTTTCCCGGAAAACTCAGTTTCAGGTTTTTTTCCCCCCGGGTTATCTGAGGCGCAATCAATTCTTCCAGATAAAAATACATCTTCACATAAACCGTATCCGCAGTGCTGTCTATGACAGCTTCCAGGTGAGAAACCGGGCGGTCCGTTGGAGGAATATTGAGTTTGAAGAAATCCGTGGCCGCGATTTTCAGAAAAGCGACTGGTGTTCCGTGGTATTTTGCTTTTTTCAGCGTATACTCCGGCACGCCGGAATCAAATACCAGAATCAGATAAGTCTGCCCTGAGTCCGACCCTGCTGATATTTTCATCACATGGTGCTTAATAATCTTTTTATCTGCTTCTATTCCTTTTTTACCATGTTTAGGAGCTTTTTTAACAGCGGTTTTTTTCGGTTTTGCCATAGCGGGGACCGCTGTCATATGAAATGAGCAGATAATGCAGAATAGACATAAAGCTTTGAGGATTCTCATCTTTTTATAAGTATAAGTGCTTTTTTGATCTATTTAAACCAAATGCCTTTCCGGCCTCCGCAACGCAGATGGGTCCGAGACAACGCAAGACCACCTTCAGGTTCTATCCTGTTCCCCTGGTAACAGGGGGATACAAAAAGGGAGCTTATAAAACCATCAAAAGAAAGGGGATTCTTTTAGATCACGGGAAAATCAAATTCAACCGGGAATCCCGCCGCGCATTTATGCCCGCCTCCTCCCCTTTCAAGCGCAAATTCGGCACAGTCGAATTTACCCTTGCTGCGAATACTGGCCCTCTTGGCATTCAAATTCACCAGCATGGCATATTCCAGGTCCTTTTCCCTCAGGGCTCTGTCTAAAAGTTCAGGACTGGTGCCGTTCCCGTAAAGCACGCCGTATCTGAAGCCGTTCGCGTCAGTCATGATTTTGATGGTCTCCAGAAGAAATACCAGGTACTTCTCTTCTTTACGCCCCTGATATTCCAGCAGTATTTTTTCTCTCTCGGAAAGCTCCAGAGAAGGACTTTTCGCCATCCTTTCGATGAACATCTCGTCATCGTATATGTTATGGAGCTTCGTCAGCAGCGCACCATGTTTATTTTCATTTATCCATAGATCACGGTCATTAACAATGTCAGAAAAATCAGCGTAGCGTTTTAACTCAGGGTATGTTTCCACATGAGCGTCATATATCATCTTGGAGGCGCACTTATCCAATTGAAATTCGACGCCAAAATCCAGTCCGTCAGGCACGGATATATTCCGCAACCACTCCTGGGTGATGTGGTGGTCATATATGCGCAAAACGGCTTTTTTTTCTTTTAAGACCTTCATAACTTGTTGCAATACATCGGGTTTACAACAAATATCTGCGATGATGAGCTTTGCGTCGGCGCCCAGTTCATCAGTTATCCGGAGAACCAAGTTATTGATTTCCAAGTGGTTGCTGAAGTGGGCGATTAAATCCGGATGGACAGTACGAGCGAATAAAACTGAGGCGGCTCCGTCCGGGCAATTTTTATGGGTCACTATTGCAGTATTAATTTTTTGGCCCTTTTGAGAAAGTCCTTTTTCCTAAAATATAATTTTGGAAACAGGATATTTTTCTTTTTTTCAAAATGAAGGCAGGTATTTTCAATCGAACAAATCCTCCGGCAGCACTTTCTCCCCGCCGGCCTCTTCCAGAATGAAAACAGCCTGTTCCAGAATGTCCTGCCGTTTCTGCCTGGCTATGTTCTCTGCCCCCAAAAGAATCAGGGGCAATGACCTTATCAGGTCAAACTTCCACTCTTCATTTTCCAGGGTAAAAAAGAACACCGGGACATTTGGAGCTTTTGCCAGCCCAACTTCAGCCCTGTTCCTGTCTACTTTAAATTGTCCCATCCTGTGCCGGATAAAGGTTTTCCTTACTCGAGGAACTTCTAAGATGGTTCTACGCAATATACTTACAGGGTCTTTCTTAAATTCTGGATGAATGCGTTCTTCCACCCGAAGAGCCAGGATACCGAGAATTTCAAAAAAGGGCCGGTCACGCAAAAACCGCAAAGGCTCTGTATCCGAGGCCATCCTCATATCCATAAACCAATCCCTGGTGTCCCTGGACATATGGTGATAGAGCCATTCCGCATCACCGCTTTTAATCCTCAATCGCACCTGCAGGAAAAAATCAGAAACCTGTTTCTGCCGGGCAGCGTATTCTTCCCTGGATACCGGTGGGACCGGTGTACACGCCGAGAATAAAAGTGAAACTGCCATCAGGCAAAATAAATCATACCTGACGCACGGAAATTGCTTATCCTTCATAAGCTTTCCCTTAAACTACTCATGGCCAGCAGGTTGAAATTTGATGAGAAAAAAAGGCGCCCTTGATATTCCGGACATAATTAAATCAGGACGATGCATGAAGAGGTCCGATGATGTTGGCGCGGAACGTCTTTACCCTTTCCTCCCACAGTTCCCGGTCCCATTCGTCGTCCTCATGAAACTGTTTTCTCTTAAATAATTCCTCTAAATCCGATATGGCGGATTCATCCATCGGATTCCAGTGCTTCAAATAGTGATAGACGAAATCCAGCGACTCGTTAATGTTGTCCCTCAAGGCAAAAGCGTACTCCCTCCATATTTCATACGCGAGTTTGGCCGAAGATCCATATTCCAGCTCAAAAGGCTTTAATGATAAAACCTGTTTGCATATCTGCATTGCCAACAAGGGCCTGGCCTGAATTCCGGGTCTGCGGATAAGGAACTCCAGGGCAAAAGGGGCCAGTTCGCTCAATTGCCGGAAAGATAAAAGCAGTCTTTCCGCGTCTTCCTCCCTTCCCGTCCTGATGTAACAACCGGCCAAAACTATGGTCAAGTCCATGGAAAGGCTGTTTTTCTGTCTGTAAAGTTCAAGAAACTCTATGGCATCCCCAAATTGATTCTGGCTGTAGAGGTTCTGCAAATAGAGCAGTATGCTGCTTTTGGAAACACCGTTTCTAAACAAGTAGTTATAGACCATGGAATCCGGGGCCTGTCTTCCCAGTTTCCTGCCGGTGTAATAGGTGTATTCCCAATCGGCAAAAAACAGGTCCGCTTCAACGGCCCGGCTCAGGTTTCTTACCTTGGCGGTAATTGATTTGTCTGATAATGAGGCTATTAAATATTGGAGATAATGCTCATTTGTTTTTTCACTGCCCTCTCCAAAAGGAGTGGCGAGGTCTGACAGTTTTTCTTCCGGAACCACCACCGCCAGGATATTATAACTCCGGTTCCAATCGGGTTCAAATTCGTTCCAGTTGGTTTCATCCCATATTTCAGAGGTATTCACATCATAAGAAATGTACGTCTCCAGCATATCGTCATAACCGAAAATTGCCAGGACATGCCCGGGAATAAATGCCAGGACAGGAATACCCCGGCCGATAAGCTGCTTTATGTCCTGTCGCTTTCTTAATGGCAGAACGAGATGTTTAAAACCTCTTGATTCAGCATAATAGGCCTGGTCTGTGATGTAACTTCCTTCCCCCAATTTGGTGATGGACGCTCCGATGGTTTTTGCCCCCACTTTGTCTCCCCAGTAATTGAGGACTAACCCAAGAGAATTGGGAACGCAATAGGCTGCCTTGTATTCAGTCCTGGCTTCAACCCCGGGTATTACCCTTCTTTCCCCCTCGTTTCCGATTTGCTTCGCCAGGTTCCTCTGTATCCTCTTGGCTTTTTGCACAATTTCCGGATTTTTATTGTACTTCAGCAGGACCTTATTAAGCGCTTCCCTCAGTCCGACCTGGTTGCCGTTCTTCCTGTGCAACAATCCCACATGAAATTGAAGGTATGATTTCAATGAGCTGGTTTGCACCCAGGACAGGGTTCTGGAATACCAGCGAACGGCTGATTGTGTCCACCCGTATTTTTCAAACTGCCTGCCAATCAAAAAAGAATAGTTTGCGGGCATACCCGAAATAATGGCAATTCCAAAGACCGCCAGGCAGAATGAAATCACTCCCCGGAAAAAAAATCTCTTGATTTTATTCCCCGCGAAATAATAGCCAAGGGTCTGGTGTACCAGAAGAGATATGCCGGCCAGATACAGAAAGATAAAGACATATTCTCTGGTCTGCATCACCCATTCCGGGAAGATTCCGGCCACCAGGCCGTGCCTCTGAGGAATGCTGACCAGGATAAAATAAAGCTCCCGTACGGGAAGATAAGCCAGCGCGGTTAACCCTATAAGAACGGACGATTTCTCAATTGACCAGCGAAGGTAATACCTCCCCGAGTAGAAGGCGGTGATAAGGACCAGGACAAGGAATTTGAACCAGGCCTGAATATAATCTGAGAAAATGTTCTTTAAGGAAAAATTGACTTCGTAAAAGGTGCTGAACAACAAATCCGTTATCCACCTTTCCAGGCAGGCATAAAGCAAAGAAAGCGGGAGGGCCAGCATGAACACCGTCAGGGTATTGCGGAACCTCTCCTGCCAGATGGAGACCTTTACCGTCTTTCTCTGAAGAGGGTAATACTTAATAAACAGAAAAAAACAGGCAACCTGATAGAGGGCCATGACTAAAAAAAGGAAAAACCAGTTAACCGGCAGAAAAACAATACATACCACGGGAACGAATGAGCCGGCAATTATGAGAACCCAATGTAAAACGGAAACCTGTCTTCTCAGATAGGGAATAATGACTATGGGACCAGCCAGTAACACCAGGATATAGAGGTTGGTACTGAACGGTGAAAGTGAATTTTTACCGGTCATGGCAGGATTCCCTTACATCTGTTGTACCAGTGCTGGTGCAGGTTTTTGTTGTCTGTGTCGCCTTTTTTATCAAAATAGGCAGCCAGTAACAAATGGGTCTCTGCCAGGGTCTTGTCTTCTTTCAGACTTCTCATCAATTTTTTGCGGGCTTTACTCAGGTTGCCTGAATGCAGATAAGAGGCTCCCTCAAGGGACAAATATTTGGCCGGGTTATACCCCGGCTCTGTCCTGGATATCAGGTCTTTTATTTCTGAAGTTTTGTCCAGCAACAATTTAACCCAGGCTAGTTCCAGGTAAACCTCGGGATTTCCTCGAGGCAGAAGGGACAGCAGTTTCTCATAGTAGTATTCACTTTTATGGTATGCGCCCTTTTCATACTCCAACTTGGCCAGCGAGTCAAGGTAATCAAGAGAAAACGGGTCCTTTTCATGCAGGAAACTATACATTGCGATAATGCTGTCCAGGTGTGAGCTGTCCCTGAAGACCGGCCGGTGCGGCCATTGTTCAAGTATTATCCATCCGGCATCGCCATTTAGAATTCTCGTGGATAATTGCTCTACCAGAGACGGCGGAAAACCGCAGCGCAGATACCAGGCCGGCGGATCTTCGTAATCCGAATACAGGCGATTGGGCCCTTTTACCTCCCGGCGCCGTTGCTGATAATACCGGTTCAGGAAAGAGATTCTCTCAAGAACCACCCAGTTCCGGTGTAGATCCCTGGCCCTCTGATAGCATTCAGCAGCCTTGTCAAAGTTATTCTGCATCTGGTAATAAATATCCCCTAATTCAATATAATAGGCGGCCAGAGCCTCCTTTTCCGGTATAATATCCATGCTTCCTACAATCAACCCTATTCCACCTATGTTGGTGACATGCTGCTCCAGATCATCAAAGGAAATGAATTTCTGAACAGAATATTTCATTTCCCGCGGCTTGCCGGAAGTCCCGGGAAAGTCATCATGGCTGTAAATAATGTCATTCCCAGCCTTAGGAAACAGGGCATGGCTCTTATAATTCATGGAATAGTCATAATACAGGAAACCGTTCCGTCTTTCATCATAGCCGGTAATGGGAATCCAGTTATAACGGTAGTAGATGAGGGGAACGCACTTCTGCCTGAGAGCTTCTATGATCAGTGAGTTCTTAAAAAATGCGGTCTTGTGGGGCACTCCCAGCCTTGTCAACACGGGAACCAGGTCCGGAATAGTCTCAATGAGGGGGAGCTGATGCTCATCAAGAGAAAATAATTTCAGGAGTTTTTCCTTTAACTCTAAATCAGAAGGGTCTGAATTAACAAAAGCGATAGCACTCAATACGCCATACCAGTTGATGGTTAAATAATCAGCATTCTGTATTACCGGAATATCCAGGATTACCGACAGGTCTGAACCGGGTATTGTTTTTTCTGTTCTATTCACCCAGCTTCCCCACGAATTGAGCATTTTTTCTGTCTGGCTGGTAATTTCTCCATGATAGGGAACACCAGAGTATGTTTGTACCAAAGATTCAAATTGTTTCCTGGCACCGCTTACGTTCCCCTTCTGGTATGCCAGTTCCGCGGCCTTTTGCAGTATATGCGGAGACTGATAATAAGAAGGCGTACGCGCCAGCTGAATAGCTGAAATCCGACCGAAAACCGAGTAGTAGTGTGCCGCAAAAGATTTCTCCCTCAGGGCCGACAGGTAATAATTGCATTCACCGGTGGTTATCAGCACATTCAGAAAAACCAGAAAAAAAACCGCTGAAGAAAGCATTAACCTTTTTACAAAAGCGTGCCCATCCGGAGAAAAGAGGATAAAGGGCAGAAGATGAACGGCCCCAAAAAGGCAAAATACCGCCCTCACCCACACCCTGAAATATTGCTCCTCCGGATAGGGAAATATGAGCGGATCATCACCGGAGACCTGGACCGTCCCCAATATCTCTGCGTGTAGATATTCACAGAACAGATAAACCAGGCCAAGAAAAAAGATTCCCAGGTAGTAATTAAAAATATGTCGGGGATAAAATTTGAACCTGCCCCGTTTCAACAAGTATCCGGCAAAAAAGACAATCGGAGATACTATGAGAATCCACTTGAAAATTTGAACAAAAATCTCTGTCGGGCTCTGGACCGCGTAAACCAGTATATTGCTTATATGAACTGCCGCGACTATAAGAAACAATATGGGATACGCGCAAATGGAAACCATGAGTACGGTATGCACCAGGGACGTTTCTGTTCCCCGGTTTTGTCCATGAGAAAAGTATGTGTTTCTCTCCCTTATGAAAAACGAGTAAAAAAAAACACTGCAGGTCAGGACATGAATAATCAAAAGGAAATGCCAGTTCAAAGGCAGTATGAACACAAGCAGATAGTAGAGACAGACAGCCAGGAAAAAAATGAGAAAGCGAAGAGGTGAGTGAGATACCTTATGGCCGGAGCGCATTCCGGAAAAGATGAAAAAGAAACCGGGCCCTGAAATCACGGACCATAAAAAAAGCCACGATTGTTTTAACAAAGTCTTTACTACACTCATTGAGGGTAAATTAAAAGGTAAGAAAGTAGTGTTTGAAAAAAACTTGCAGGTAAAACTTAAGCAAAAAAAAACAGGGGCGCCCTTTTATGACTAAATGCCGCGAGAAGTCAGTAAAATTGCTAGCCGCCCCTGTCTGTTAACAATTTAAAATATTCCCGGTCTCCAGTCTAGAGTGATTAAGGCAAACCTCTTGACCGCCACCAACGGCCTTTTTCTTAACTGACTTCATAACAATGTGTTATGAGGCTTGCTTAAGGTTTTTTGTTTGGCAGACACCTCGGTTGCCCATGCCCTGCTTCTTGAGGAACAAATCCCCGGGCAAATGTTGGTGACCAGAATTATTTAGTCCCGTAATGCAGATGAAAGATTAATCCTGAGATATCTGCAGGAGAAACCCCGGCTATTTTTGCCGCTGAGCTCACATTCAGGGGCCGGAAAGCCTGCAATTTCTGCCGTGCCTCAATCCGGAGTGAATTGGCCTTTTTGTAATCAAAATCGGGAGGAATTCGAAGATGGGAGAGCCTTTTTGTCCTTTCGATTTCCTTTTCCTGACGCTGATAATAACCCGAGTAGAGAGCATCCGATTCTATATTCTGGATCTCCCAGGAAGTAAAATCTTCTTTGAGACCCAGAACACGGGCCAGGAATGCAAATCCGATTTCAGGCCTCCTCAACAACCGGATTGCCGGCTGTTTCTCTTTTATGGGCCTTATTCCCAAAGAACTGAGGTATGGATTTATTTTATCCGGTGAGACCTTTTCTTTTTCCAGAACCTCTTTTACCCGGGCCTTTTTTTGCGATATGTTATGAAATTTATCAAATACGGAATCATCTACCATACCCAGTTCCCTCCCCTTTTCCATAAGCCTCTCTTCAGCATTATCCTGCCGTAAAAACAGCCTGTATTCCGCTCTTGAGGTAAACATGCGGTAGGGTTCGGCGCTTTCCGCATTGACCAGATCATCTGTGAGGACGCCAATATATGATTCCGATCGGGACAGTATAAACGAATTCATTCCTTTTATTTTCTGAGCGGCGTTTATCCCCGCCATCAGTCCCTGGGCGGCTGCTTCCTCATATCCGGAAGTCCCGTTTACCTGACCAGCGAAATAGAGACCGGGAATATGCCTGCATTCATAAGTTGGATAAAGCTGAGTGGCATTGATCGCGTCATATTCCACCGCATATCCAATCTGAAGTATCCTGCAGGCTTCCAGGCCGGGAACTGTTCTCAACGCCTCCTCCTGTATGTGAGCCGGGAGGCTGGAAGAAAAGCCATTGACATAAATCCGGCTGCTGGCCGTACCCTCCGGTTCCAGAAAAAGTTGATGAGAATTCTTATCAGAGAATCGCTCTATCTTTGTCTCTATTGAGGGACAGTAGCGAGGCCCTATTCCTTCGATCATTCCGGTATACAGCGGACTCTTGGAGAATCCCTTCCGTAAGACCTCATGGGTTTTTTCATTGGTGGCGGTTATCCAGCACACAGCGTCATTATGAAGGACCGTGCCGGTACGGTAATAGGAAAAGGGTATGGGCAGCTCATCGCCGGACTGTACCACACATTTTGAGAAGTCGATGGAATCCCTGTGGACACGGGGAGGAGTGCCTGTTTTTAAACGCCGGGTCTTTAGCCCCATGTCCCTGACAGCGCCCGCAAGTTTGCGTGATGAGGGCTCGCCGGTTCTCCCGCCGGGAGAAGCCGTCAGGCCCGTGTACATCAGGGCATTCAGGAACGTTCCGGAGGTAATGATGACAGCGGCGGCAGTCATGCTTTCTCCCCGGCATAACTCAAGGGTAAATCCGCCGCCTTTCCTGGCTTTAAGGCCTGTCAATTCGGAGGCGAGCAACGAAAGTCCGGGTATCCGGTCCAGGAAACGCCTCATGGTTCCGGCATAACGCGCCATGTCCATCTGTGCCCTGGGCCCCCAGACGGCCGGCCCCTTTGTCCTGTTCAGCATGCGAAACTGTATACCTGCAATATCCGAGACCACTCCCATTAGCCCCCCCAGAGCGTCCACATCCCTGACCAGCTGACCCTTGGCAACCCCGCCAACAGCCGGGTTGCAGGACATCCTCCCTATGGCATCCAGGTCCATGGTTATCATGACAGTGGACATTCCCAGCCTGGCGGCCGAGTGGCTGGCTTCTATGCCGGCATGTCCTCCTCCGATTACAGCGATGTCAAAATGGTCTTGCACAGTCTACATATACTACATGCTAAAAAAGATCGCCCAGAGGCGCGGAGAAAATGTTTTCATGGCTCCAGCAGATTAAATCCCGTTCGCACATCGGCTCTGCGGACAGCCGATGTATCAGTGATTTCCTCCAGGATGACTTCTCCTATGTGCCATATTTTTACTCCCAGGCGAACACATCCTGTGATTGCGTGCCTGCCGCGTCCGCAGGAAATGTGCATATGGAGGACAGGCCGTCCCTGCTCATCAGAAAAAATGGTACCGGTCCCAAAAGCCTCGTGAGCCTCAGCAAGGCGGTGCTCCATGGGGGTTACCGGCAGAGCCTCCCCGTCTTCCGGACCTACTATCAGCCGGGAGCCTTTGTCAACTCCTCCAACAAAAGCCAAACTTGCCGCTGACAGGTGATGCTTGACCGCGAAATTTTCTATGCATTGATTAAGGATATCTCCATTTTCCAAACGGATCACAAAAATTCGTCCTCTTTTCGCTTTAGAATATTTCACTTTGCCCAACCGTGATAATAAATTTTCCCAAATATAGCGGGTTCACGGTAAACCAACAATGCCTGAATTTTATGCCTTTTTGGACTGTTAGGAAAAAAAGTTAATTACAAGCGAAAAAACCGTATTCCAATTGGAGTACAAAAAAGGCAGCTGACATGGCTTTTTTAGTTGAAAAAACGACATTTAAAAGGTAGTATTTTTTTAGGCTACAAATAATGGCTTTTTTTGGTGTTTTTGCTTGACTGGCGGTTTATTTTTAATTTAGTATATTAATGATACACTACAAAAGTAGCAGCGCTTTTTGAATTCTAATCACTTTTATGAAACCATGAATTAAATCATACAGGAAAAACACTCATTCTTTACTAAAACTACCGGACCAGAGGAATGTATAAACACCCGACCTTAGCGACGAAACTCTACCTGAAGGACATCCTGCAGACGTCCCCACTGAGCAAACAGGAAGAACAGGAATTATTCCGGATGTTCCTGAAAGGCAGTTCCAGGGCCCGGACCAAACTCCTGTACTCAAACATGCGTTTTGTCTTGAAAGTGGCACAGCAATACCGGCTGGCCCCTGTTCCGCTTTCAGATCTCATTGCTGAAGGGGCTATGGGACTCATGCGCGCCATCGAAAGTTTTGATCCTTCCCGGGGTCTGCGGTTCATTTCTTACGCCGTATGGTGGATAAAAGTGTATATCACCAGGCTTATCAATGAACAGGGAAGCCTTATAAGGCTGCCTGCCCACCAAACACTGAAAGTGAGACGGGCCATCAAAGCCAGCGCCGGGGGGAAAAAGATTGACGATGAAACCCTTATGCTCATAAAACTACTGGAACGGGGAATTCCTTTTGACGCCCCGGTCAACGAAAATGTCAGAACGCCTTTTGCCGAAGTCATTCCAGATAACAAAGCCTTTCAACCCGACAATATCGCCCTTTTACGCTCACTGGAGGCCAGCATAAGACAAGTATTGTCCGAACTTCCAGAAAGGGAGGCGACTATCCTCAAAGGCCTGTACGGCATAGATTTTGGAAAACCAGTGACTCTTGAAGAAGTAAGCGAAAACCTCAGCCTTTCCAAAGAGCGGGTCCGGCAACTCCGTGACCGGGCTTTGCGCAAATTAAAGAGCGGCAGACATAGAAAAAAACTGAGGGAAAGCTTTGAGGGCTGCCTGATTGTATCCAGCTGACACAGGTCAAGGTTTTCTTTTATACCAACTACCCCATAGTTCCGGCAATGCCGCCGGTGACGAATACCCTTACACAGACCGGGGGTGACGCCAGGCCACCCGGTTGGATAAGCCACCGCAAGTGTTCGGCGACCAAGGCCCCGCATCGCCTGACGTCATCGGTTTTGTACAGGATATGGCTACCCGCGAACTAACCATTACAGAACTATTTTCTGACTTACAAATTACCTATTATTCCAGATCCTTGAAGACTGATGGCAGCCGGACAAAATAAAATGAAACGTCTTTTCGTCGGCCTGGGCATTCCCTCCCCTGTAATGGCAGCATTGAGAAGTATGTGCTATGGCGTTTCCGGAGCCAGGTGGGAAGATGAAAACAGGATGCATCTTTCCCTGCGGTTCATCGGTGAAGTGGATGGAATGGCATTCCGGGAGATCCTTGAGCAGCTGTCCCACATCGTCCACCCCTCGTTTGAAATAAAAATTAAGGGCGTTGGATTTTTCCCTCCCAGGGGGATGCCAAGGGTCTTATGGGCTGGAATTGAGCGGAATGATCAGCTTCTTGCCCTGCAGCACAAGATTGAGAACACCCTGGTGAGGAAGACGGGCCTGAAGCCCGAAAGAAGAAACTATTTCCCCCATGTTACTCTGGCCCGGTTGAAAAGAGTGCTGGAAAAAGACGTTGCCCGTTTTGTCATGGACCATTCTCTGCTCCAGATGCCCCCCTTTACCGCGGGAGAATTTCACCTGTTCTCCAGCATTCTCTCCGCCAAGGGTTCCAAATATTTTAAAGAAAGCACTTATGAGTTAATCAAAAAACCGGACGCCGGTTTGTAAGAGACAAGGCATTCTTCAAACCTGTGGTTATTCGCTCTTCCTGGCCATTTTCGCATAGCGCTGGGGAGTTCTCCGCCTCCACGTGACATGACATTCCTTACAATACAGCCGGTTGTTAAAGTGGAGTTTCCGGGTCCAGTACTTCATCCCTTTGTCATAAACTCTTATTTTTGAAGAGTTGCAAACAGGACATATATTGAATAATTTCATCTTTCCCCTACCCCATAAATTAAAACTCAATCCGGAACAGATCCAGCCTAAAATTCCAGCAGGATGAGCGGACCCGCCTTTGGTTTCCCTAGGCCGATGCGCCACTGCCAAGGGAAGTTTTCCCATCGCTAAAAAGCTACATTTCAGTGAATTATGAAAGCAGTCATACAAAGGGTCAGGGAAGCCGCCGTCTCCATAAACAGTTCTGTAAAAGGAGATATTCAGCGGGGATTGCTTGTTTATCTGGGCATTGAGGAAGACGATAATCAGTCGGAATCAGATTGGCTGGTCAACAAAATAGTCAACATGCGTATTTTTTCTGACCGTGACCATTTAATGAACCTCTCGGTTAAGGACATTGGAGGAGAGATCCTGGTCATCAGCCAGTTTACCCTGATAGCAGACACAAGGAAAGGCCACAGGCCGTCTTTTTCCCGGGCCGCCAGACCGGAAGCGGCGATCCCCCTCTATAAGAAATTCATCTCAGAGCTGGAAGCAAGGATGGAGAAACCTGTCCCGTCCGGGGAATTCGGCGCTGACATGCAGATCCACTCCATCAATGACGGTCCGGTGACTATTGTTGTGGATACCAGAAGGAAAGAATAAAGCTTGGCTGGAGTAAAATGAGAAGTCAGGAAAAAAAAACAGAAACCTGAGTTCAGAATTTGCCCTTGGATTTTTCTTCTCCTAAGGTCTTTCACTTAATTCATATTTCATCCCTTCGACAAGCTCCCCGCTTCGCTAAAACTACGCAGGGCGGGCAGGGTGATGTCCAGAATTTATGATTAATCAGTTCTCTGACTCCTGACCCCTGGTCTCTAATCCTTATACACCCTCTCCACCCGTTTCCCCAGGGAGCATATGATGTCATAGGGGTGGGACTGCTTAATTTTGGCCCAGTCTTCAACTGTGATCTCCCGGTTTCCGGATCGGCCGAAAATGGTAACCGTATCGCCCAGTCGGGCCCGGGGACAAGAGGTGAGATCAACAGTTACATAATCCATTGATATCCTGCCGATGATGGGACATTCCCTTCCGCTGATCAACACCCGGGCGGAGTTTCCCGCGGCCATGGGTATGCCGTCTGCATAACCGGCGGGGATGGTGCCTACCAGGGTATCGCGAAATAAGGAATGAGTACAGCCGTATCCGATTGTGTGTCCGGCAGGCAGTTTGCGTCTGGCTATCAGCCTGGTCTTAAGGGCCAGGGTCGGCTTGAGATTATAGATCCTTCTGCCCTGCAGGTCAAAAACCCCATACAGGTTAATCCCGGTCCGAACCATGTTAAAATAAGAGGGTTTGAAATTGTTTATCGCATCGGAATTGGCCATATGTACCAGGGGGAAATTTACTTCCGGCAATTGGCGCAATACCGTTTTAAAAAGAGAAAGCTGCTCACGAGTCTTGGGATGCCGGGTATTATTGGCATTGGAGAAGTGGGAATAGATTCCTTCAACATCCAGATTTGGAAGTTTCAGGCATTTGCGGATTTCCCTGGCGGCGGAATAATGCGGGATCCCCAGCCTGCCCATGCCGGTGTCTATAAGGAAGTGAACCCTGACCAGTTTTCCCTGTCTGACTGCCTCTGCCGACAGGAGACGCGCAGAGCCGTAATCCGTCACAGGACAGACGATGCCCATGCTAACAGCAGCGGGAATTTCTGATTTCAACAGACTTCCCAGGATCTGTAACGGGACCTTGACCTGCCCTAACAGGGGAACAGCTTCTTTTATCTCGGCAAGTCCCAGTCGAGTGGCCCCGGCCTTGCACAGGGTTCTGGCTATGGGGCCTGTCCCCAGCCCATAGGCATCCGCTTTTAACACCACCATCACCCCGGAAGGAAAGACCATGCGGGCAATCCGTTTGAAATTCTGACGAATGGCTTTCAGATCGACTTCCAGCCAGACTCTGGATCCGGTATTATTTCTGCCCAAAGGCATTCTCCTCGTCAAAGGTATTTTCCCGCTCTATCCTGGTTATCAGGCCGCGCAGGCTGGGCCTCAAGGAAATCTCTGTTTGAGGCGGTTCTCTTTTTTCAAAATAAAATTTTATGCCGGGCTCTTCCCTTCTTTCTTCGATAATAAGGCCGGTAAAAAATGGCATGTCCTCCAGTTCCTTTCCCTCAAAATCCAAATCCAGATAAACAATCTTACCGGACGCATCTTCCTGAGCAGGAGAGAAACTGAACAACAATACCAGGACCACAAAAATACGCCTGCAGGACAATATGCCCTTCAACATCCTCTTCCACAACTCCATATTCACCTCTTCGGTTTTCATCTTTTCGAAGTTCTCCCAGCCGGGCATCGCTCGATCTTGCGCGCCCTCACTCTCTTCAGGTTTTCCTTTAAATTCAATCCTTTAAACAGGTTCTCAGCCTTGGTAAGAGCGTCGCATGCGTCCCTGTTCCCGCTGTAGAGCTCCGCGAATTTTTCATAGGTTCTGGCCGCAATTGTCAACTGGTTTGCGTTTTCAAAAGCAAGAGCGGCCTTTAAGAGGCTGCTTTCTGCTTCCGGTGAAGCTGGAAAAGACCGGATGACGTTCAAATGCTTTTTCGCGGCCTTTTTATATGCCTTACTGAGCCCCCAGCATTCAGCTTCCTGATACAGGACTCTGGGGACCAGAGGAGATTCATAAAACTTTTTAATGAACCTTCGATATAATCGTATCGCCTCGTTCAGGTTCCCCTTTTTTTCCTCCATCATTCCCGCCGCGAAGAGAGCGTCGGGGGAAACGCCCACATCGGGGTAGCGTTTGGCAATCCTCAGATACAACTCACCCGCATCATGGTACTGGTTTTTTTTCTCATAATCCCTGGCTTTTCTGAACAGAGAACCGGCCAGACTGCTCCGCGTCTCCTTTTTGAGCGAATCACTTCCCTGCTTCCGCAATTTCCTGTACCAGATCTCTGCGTTTTCAAATTCTCCGTCCCGGGCAAAGGCCAGGGCAATTTGTTTCATGGCCTCAACATAATATATGGTATTCTGGTATTGCTCTATGATCAGCCGGTAATTCTCCACTGCCTGAGCGTAAAGCGCCCTCTCAAAATAATAATCGCCTCTTCCCATAATCATTCTGGGAAGCCGCTCGTCCTCCACCCCGGCGTTTATGAAATTATCCAGCGCAACCAGATAAAGCGCCTCGGCTTTTTCGCTTGAAGCTTCCAGTGAATCTATCTCGACCAGTCTGCTGTTCAACCGGGAGGCGCTTTGCTTCCCGTTTTCCTGATCCGATTCAAAGACAACATCATCCATGAGCGGTTTCCGCACCGCCTGTTTGGCGCACGAAAACACCAGGCAGGCTGCCGGCAGCAGACAACGCATGAGGTTACCTGTCATCATTACTGACCTCCAGGTGCTTCTGCGCGGCTATAACAGCGTTATAAGCCGCGGCGTTCCTCAGTGTCTCATCCTTGGCGCGAGACGCTTTCAGGTAAACAACCGATGCCATATAATAATCATGAACGGCAAAATATGATTCTGCCAATTGATAGTACAACTTTCCGGCGTTTTTCGAGTCAGGATATACATCTAAGAATTTCTTATAAGCCCCAATGGCCCTCATAAAGGCTTCCTTATTATATATTGAATCAGCGGCATTCCCTGTCCCGTCCCGTTTCTTCAATTTGGCTTCGGAAAAATAGTAGAAGGCTATTTTGTTCAGCGCCGATTCGCAGAGGGAATCGGCCCGCAAGCGGTACCTGTCATGCTCTACAGCGGCATACCATGGTGATGTTCTGTTGTATTCGGCAAAAACCTGTTCCCTGGTTTCCACGGCCTTCATAAACTCATTTTCAATGTCATATATCACGGCCAGATCCATCATCGCTTCCGGCATGTCCCCGTATTCCGGATATTCCTTCTTCAGGGTCTCCAGGATCTTTTTAGCCTTTACCAGCCGCCCCTGCTGCCGGTACACCAGAGCCATCTGATGAAGCACCTTTCCACCCAGGTTTTTATCCTCAAAGCTCTCTATAAGCCTGCCCACGGCCTTGTTCTGGAACTCCTCCAGCGTATCCAGCTTAGCAAAGCAAAAGGACACCATTTTTATGGCTTCCTGTAAGAGCGGCGAATAGTCGCCTTTCCCGCCTTTCTTGAGTTCGCCTTCCAGGATATAGGAAAAAGCCTTCAGGGCCTTCCCAAAGGCTCCGCTCTTATAATGGGACCAGGCCACTTTGTAAATGGCCTTGTCAAAAAACTCCGAGGAAGGCTCTTCCAGTATTTTGTTATATGTCTTCACGGCATGGCCATATTCTTTTACGCCGAAATAATGGTCGCCAATGACAGCATGGATGTGGTCTCTGTATTCATGTTCGGGAAACTTTTCCAAAAAGCTCTCTAACAGCGCGATTCCCCTGTGGTCATTCTGTTCCGCCTGGGCATATCCGAGATAATAAAGGGTATGGGGAAGATAATCCGAATCATGGTATTCCGACAGCAGGAAGGCCCATACTCTCTCGAATGCCGTGTTCTGATACGTGATGGGAGCGCCCTCCAAACCAGCGTTCACACCCGCCAGAAGTGAGTCCAGCATTCTCTTCTGGTTCAGTCTCATGGAGATTTTGTCCTCCTCAGTCTTGTGCAGCAGCAAACCTTTGTAAAACAGCAGTTTACTGCGGTGAGAGGAAGAATGAGGACTCAGGATAAGAGCGTTCACGAGGTCCAGGCATTTATTGTCATACTCGACAATCTTCTCATTAACCTCGCTGTGCAGGCCTCTCCCGCGCCCTTCCCGGAGAGGGCCTGTGCCGGCTTCCGGCGCCGGGCCCGCCTGCATAAATTCCAAGTATTCCCGGAGCCAGTTCCGGTAATAAGCCATCATGTCAAAATACAACATCTGGCTCTGGTATATTTTCAAACTCAGGGTCCCTTCGTCAATGGGCGGCTCCGCGTAGGTTAAGGCCGTTCCGGCCAGCAGATGCTTTAGTTTGGCCAGCGTCCTTTCCCGATCGCTGCTGTAAGTGATGTTCGAAAACTCCCCGGTTTTATAATGCTCTCCGATATAGTTCACCAGGATCAGGGCCTCCCCGAAAAGGCGGTTAATATCATCAGTGGAGACTTTTATCCTTGAGGACAAGTTCATCTCTATCAGCGACAGCTTCCGGCTCACTTCATCTATGGCATCCTCCGACATCTCTTTGGTCTTTGACTTTTCCTTGAGCTGTTTCTGGTACCTTGCCAGCTTCCCCATGTTTTCCGAGGTGCTCCTTTTATATTCCCACAATTTTACGGCTTTAATGAACCGCCACTTGGAAAGCAGGAGCATTCCCTCTATCGCCAGGGGTGAATTTGGAAACTGGTTAATGAGTTTTTTGAGAATCACTTCGGCCATCCTGACGTTTTTGGTCTTCACATAACACCAGACCATGCCGAACAACGCGTCCGGCTGGAAGCCCTCTTTGTCTATAAGCTGGTTGAAATCCGACAGGGCGCTTTCATAGTATTCCTGCTCATATTTCAAAAGGGCGAGCAGCAGCCGGGCCTGCAGCTTGAACGCCTCTGGAAGCTGAGTTTGTTTTATAACGGATTTAAACAGGTCGCTTGCCTCTCTGTCCCGCTTCTGCCTGACAAGTGATTTGGCATAGATAAGCAATGACCGGTAATAGAAGTCATTTTTTTTCTGGAATGTCAGGATGGCCCGCTCGACCTCTGTGTCCTTCCGGACATTAAAATAGCTCTGGATTGCCATGTATCTCGCCGGCTGGAGCAGACTGTCCGGCAGAGCCCCCTCTTTCATGAAAGACTCATAAAGCACCAGCAATGAATCATCGTCCTCCTTGGCAAAGAGAGACTGGAGAATACCAAGCCGGCTTTTCCCCTTGAAACTGCTGTTGTCGCCCACAAGCTCGTAGGCATTAATGGCCTTGCCGAACTCTTTATCCAGGAAATAACTCTGGCCAAGGTAATAGTTAACCGCCCCGATGGGGATTTTATCTCTGAACCTCTGGGAAAGCCTGGACAGGTCCCTCTGGGCGGCTTTGAGATCCGCCAGCTCTGTCCGTTCCGTTACTATCTTCAGATCTATACCGGCCATCTGGTTCCATGAATTCTGGCTCGCGCGCGCCACCAGGGAATCCTTGTAGTCATGGAGCCTGGCATAAAAGAGATCGGAAGCCTGTCCGATCTGGCTTATCAGCACTTTGAAAAATGATTCATCAAACAGCGTGTCCGCTCCTTCTTCTTGTTCGATGCCCAGCATTTTCTCATGCATCAGCATGACCTCGGAAATATCATCCCAGTACCGGTCGACATGCTTCTTGATTTTAATAAGATCCTGGATACGCGCAATATTATCTCCGGTAAGTATTTCCATCATATCCAGGTTGGGACTTTCCTTCATCATCTCCATGGTGATGACGATAGCATCCTGGAGCGGTTTTTTCAGTTCTTCAAGCTGATCGAGGGCCTTACCGCTCCTTTTGATTATCCTGCGCACCACCCTGTCTATTTTCGTCCCCTCCCCTTCGGAAATCCTGGTAAGAGAAGCCGGATAGAGCTGAATATTATTGAGTTCCCGCGCGGCCTCCTGCAGCCGCTTGATTTCAGCCTTCACCACTCTGAACTTCCATTGTTCGCTTTTCAATCTATCGGCCAGCTCTCCCGCTTTGTACCAGATTTGCTGTTCCCTGGACAAATCCGGCGATGACGCTCCTGTGCTGCGAGCAGCCGTCAGTAACATGGCAAACAAGAATAGATTAATCAATTTCAACCTCTTTCCCGTCCACCCTGTTCTTTGTCTTCTCTCTTTCCTTTTGCAGCTCTCTTTCCTCCTTCAGCTCTTCCTCGTCGAAACTGATTCCCGCGCCTTCCCCGTTCTTTCCCTGCAGGTTGTCATCAATATCAATAACTTTCCTGGACCTCTGGTTCCGGCGCAACAGGTAGGTCCGGTACAATTCGGCGGAGGTCTGTCTGAACTTGAGCGGGAGCTTGATGGCGCTGAAAAGCCTCCACTGAGGAAGAAAAGGGGAAAAACCGTCGGTGGCGCCCTCCCGGCACTCCGTAATCGAGCAAGGTCCCAGCTTCCCGCCCATATCAAAGCTCAAGGACCAGGAGAAGCCTCCCAGCAGGGAAAGACCGTTCGGATACTTAAGCCTGCCGCCAAGATTAAGGTATATGGGAGTCTCCAGCATATGTATATCAAAAATTCTCATTCCCGGGGGTTCCCCTTCCAGGATGATGTTATACCTGACCCAATAGCGGTCCCCGCTCGCCTCATCCCGGTACAGATTTTTAACATGCTCAAGAAACGGCTCCGCTTCCAGTTCAAAGAAAAAATCAGTGGCCCGGGTTTTCAATTCAGCGCCCAGAAGAATGGGGACCTTGGTAAAATTTGTGGTTCCGATATGCAGTTCGTCGCCTTCGCGTATCCCCCTATCCTCTTCATAAGCTTTCATCGCCTCGCTTCTTTTGCTTCCCATCCAGGATCCAAAACCGCCTTCAATCCCCAGGTTCAGATAGAATTTAAAGGGAAGAAAAGAAAACAGTTTAATCATTTCAAAGTCAAGACAGGTCATAAGCCTGTAAAAAGTGAACAGATCCTCATTACCCATCAGGAAAAAATCCGGAGTAAAGCCCTCATTTTTATATCTGAGCCCATTGGATTTGAACTCTTTGAGCAGATTGCGATACAGCTCGAAGGACTGGGCAATTCCTATCAGCCGGATGTTCTTTGTGTTGGGCGTGGTGACTTTCAGCTTCAGAAACGCCAGGCTGGGCCTGGTGGTCATCACCTGGAAGCCTCCGGAAATATGGGCAAAATCCACCAGGCCGTATCCCAGTTCGGCGTGGGGCAGCATGGTGGGCAGTTTCTGGGCCGCCGCGTTGTCCCAGAGAAAGGATCTTCCGTACAAGGTAAGAAAGAGGTTTCCCTCGCCAATGGTGGAAGAGGATGAAACCTTATACAGGCCGCTCCATCTGTCACGCTTCTCCAGGGCTTGTGCCCCATGCAGCGCCAGGACGAGCACCAGCAAGCCCACCCTGCTCATCAAAGCGATACATGTTGTTTTACTGAACATAAGCCTCAATCCGTGTCCTTATCATTTCCATTCAGGTCCTGGTATATTTTCTTCCGTTTCTCAAGCAGTTCCTCTTGTTCTTTATCTTTAAAAATGGCGTTTAACTGTTCATCATCCAGCAAATCCCGGTTGATGTTCTCCAGCATCAGCCTGTCCAGGCTTAAATCCGACGCTCTCCGCCTTTTGCCGGTGATTTTCTTTTTATCCATTTTTCTTGATTGCTCCATGAACACCAGGGAGCGCAAGGCTTCGGTATGGGTTTCCTTATAATAAATGGGCATCTCAATGGCGAAACTCAATTGAGGAGATTTGCTCAGTTCGCCGTCTAAGAACCTCAGCGGATGTATGGGGTCGAATTCAATATCAATCAGGCAGGTGAACGGCACACGCCTGGTAAAACGTTTGCGGTATCCAATGCCCATCTCAGTAAGAATACTGGTGTTCCTGCCGAAAGCATAAAACTTCAGGTATGGGTCCTCCGGCTCTTTTTCCACATACAGGGCGATCCCGGTTTTTACATAGGTGCTTTGTCTTTCCCCTTTGAGCTCAAATCCCAGCTTTGTTTTGTGCTGATGGTAAAGTTGGTGGAGGCGGTAATTGTCTGCATTTGAATAATTAAAATAAACTTTTGCCGGGAATTGAGGGAATTTCTTGATAAGGTCCCAGTCCGCGATTGCGGTAAAGGAAATGATGGGGTTAAAAGCCGGTGTTTCCTTCTGGGTTGTGATCACATTCTCTTCCGTGGACAGGGTCACGTTGGCCGTGCCCCCGAAACCGAAGGTACGCAGGTTGTCATTGCCGGGAAGAGTAAACTTCAGACTCGAAGTGGTAATGCCGATTTTCTCTCCGGTCCAGGGAATGGAACTCACTTCCAGGTGGAGAAAACTGGTAAGGCCTATCATGCCGGTAACATTGGGCGTTAGGAGAAAATCCAGCCTGGCCGGCCTCTTGTCAGTTTCGACAATGGTCTGAAGCGCGCTTTGGTGCTGTGGCCCTACAAGGGAATCATAGAATCCTGCCGAAAGGAATGCGCTCTGGAAATATGACTGGCAGCCGCCCGATACGATGATGTTTCCCAGGCCGACCGTATTAGAGGCCATAACACCCGGAAGCCCTTCCGCTCGGGATCGCTTATCTTTTGCCAGAATACTCAGGCAAAAAGAAAAGATGAAAACTATGATTTTATGGGCCAAGTAGGTTACTCGACAGGCTTAAGGGTGGAAGGTCTGAAATTTCTTCCCATCTTCTTTTTCTGCCGTCGAAATTTTTTCAGTATTTCTATGTCCGCTTCTGAAAACAGTTTCCACCCATTGGAATTCTGTTTTACTTTCTTCAGGACTTCTTCCTCATTCAACCATCTCTTCAGGGTTGAAACAGAGATCCTCAGCAATTTTGCTGATTGTCCAGTAGTATAAAACCGAACGCTTTTTTTATTTTTTTCTGCAGACAATTTGTACCTCCTTTTATGGTATAAAATTAACGCCATATTATAGTATCACAAAAAGCAGCCTAAGTCTATGATTTTTTATAACTTAAACCACCTCTATTAACACCCAAAAACTTGTTTATGAATTCAGCTAAATACACAACATGTTGGGGGGACCAGGAAGCGATTCATTAAACAGATTTCCTGCCACAGAAAAACCACTTAATTTCCTTGCTTTTTGCTTAAATTTTGGAGAATATTAAAGGAAGAGTCCTGTCCGGGCAGGGATACCTGTCCGCAGCATGAAATATGATGAAGAAACCGTTTTTTTTCCTCAGCCTGCTTATTTGCTTCCTGCTTTGGAGTTTTTTGGCTTCAAAGGACGTCCATATAGCGAAACCAGGTGACACCCTTTGGGACCTGAGCGGATTTTATCTGCAGGATCCATTTAAATGGCAGGAAATCTGGCAAATTAACCCGGAAATCCAAAATCCGCATCTTATATACCCCGGGGATGAGATAAACCTGCAGGTTTCAGGAGAATATGGCTCCCGCCAGGACCGAAGTCTGAGTTTCAACCAGAAAACTGAAGGCCTGCAGAGAAAAACCGGGAATAAAAAAGCCGATAACATGTCACCACTCGCCCCTTCCCAAGGAAAAATCCGGTATTTATTACCCGATATTATTCAAAAAGCTCCATTTCTGGCAGAACCCAGGAAGAACGGGGCTATTTTCAATAAGGAAGCTGATTTCCGTTTCCGATCCGCTACCGACGCCACTGTTCTTCAGCTTTTCTCCAAAATTGAGATCGAACTGGGAAGCATGCAGGGGGTTAAACCGGGTGATTTTTTCCAGGTCTATGCTGTTGGGAAAAAATATCGGAGTTATGAGAATAGTAAAAAATTAGGATCTCTGGTTTCTGTAAAAGGGGTGGCTGAAGTTAAAAAGTCCGGAGAGGAGACGTCACAAGGGGTTTTAACCAGTTGTTTTGGAGCGATTTCCAGAAGCGCCAGAGTTTCTCCCTTAAAAAAGGAGCGTCTTGTGGGTATTAAGGGATATCATACTTACCCGGACAGGAACAGAACAGGCCAGGTAGTGTACATTGAAGAAAACCATGAGACTGTTCTTCCCTATTCTTATGTCATCATTGATAAAGGTTCCCAGGCCGGTTTTGCTATGGCGGACGGCGTTGTTATCTATAACAGGAGTCCGGTCAGGAAAAAACCGACTGATACGTTGCTCGGAAAAGGCATCATCGTTAAGTTGAGCGAAGTTTCCGCCTCCGTACTGGTGAAAACGGTATTTCCAGGGAAATTAAATAACGGAGATTATGTGGTCGCTGTTCACTCCGCAGAAATTGTGGGCGGCTAGAGAATCCTTCCCTGCTCATGTAAGACAGGCATAAATTGATGATACATCCGGCTTATTTGCTTCTCTTTCTGGCTGTTCTTGGGATCACCGCTGGATTTTTTCTGTTTTTATGGTTAAAATCAAGGACCACTCTGGCAGCCAGGACGGCCAAATTCAACCTGCAATTGAGCGCCCTTGACCAGACCATACTTCAGGCTAAAAAACAGCTGGAGGCCACCTTTGATTCCATTTCCGATGGGATTGCGGTTTTGGACGCGGATTTTCATATAACCCGGTTAAACAGGACCTATGCTGATTTCGCCGATAAAACCATCTCCCTGGCGCTTGGAGAAAAATGCTATAAAATCCTGAGGAACCTGGACCACCAGTGTGAGGAATGCCCGGTTTCCAACATGAAATTCCACGATGGATACAGCTGCACCATAGGCAGGAACAAATTCCAAATCGAGGTAAAACCCACCATCGCCTCCGGCGTCGTGCATAATTACATCGAAACTGTCAGGGATGTTACCCGGTTTGAAAACCTCCATGCTCAATTACGGCGTTCTGAACGAATGGCCACCATCGGCACCATGGTCGCCGGGATTGCCCACGAGATGAACAATCCTCTCTCGGGAATATCGGGCAATTCCCAGCTCATGTTGAGGAATCCCGCCAAGTACGGACTCAATGAAAAAGGCCTTTCCAGAATTCAGACCATCACCAACTCATCCGAACGCGCCACCCATATCATTAAAGACCTTCTCAATTTCTCTAATCTTCCCCATTCCAGATTTCAGCGCGTGCGGCTCAAGACCCTCTTCAACAAAGCCATTGATGTAATTAAAGAGGCGGATTTCGAGGACTGCAGAAAAGAAATCGACCTGCCCATAGACGACCTGAGCGTGTGGGGAAACCACGACCAGCTCAAAGAGGCATTCTCCAAAATAATCCTGAACGCTTTCCACGCCATTGTGGAGAAGCAAAAAGTCAATCCCGGTTTACAGGGAAACATAACGCTTTCCGGCGCCTCGGATGGAAATAATATCATAGCCAGCATCACGGATAACGGCTGCGGCATTCCTGAAGAAAACACCTCTGAAATTTTCGACCCTTTCTTCACCACCAAGGATCCGGGTGCGGGCGTGGGGCTCGGCCTCAGCATCTGCCACAGAATAATGGCTGAACACAACGGAAGCATCAAAATGCTGCGCCTGGAAGAGGGCTCGGAGGTTCAGCTTATCTTCCCCAGGGACAAACAGCAGTCATTTTAGTATTGCTGTTTTTTTGTCTGTTCAGCGATAAATTTATGGTATAATTGGTTGAGGATTGCGGGAAAAAAATAGTTGTGAGTTATCAGGAAAACGTCATTGCGAGCTGCCGCTCTGTAACAGAGACTCCTCGAAGCAATCTCTCCTTGGAACTAGTTACTGAAAGGAGACTGCTTCACAAAGGAATTCATTCCTCGACAGGTGTTCGCAATGACGGAGCGAGAGTCTCAATCATCAATCCTGACAAACCCAATACCCCAAAGGATAATGAACCGAGATATGTATAAAATACTCGTCGTAGACGATGAACCCGGTATCCGCAGCATGCTGCAGGATTTCCTGGAAACAGATTACCAGGTGACCGTGTGCTCCAACGCGGAAGAAGCCCTCAACCAGGTGAAGGACACTGTGTTCGATCTGGTGATAAGCGACATCAACATGCCCGGCATGAAGGGCTATGTACTGCTGCAGAAAATAAAATCCTCTTCCCCGGAGACCAGGACCGTCCTGATCACCGCTTATAATGTGGACGAGTACGTGCGCCTGGCCCGGAGCCACGGGATATGCAACATCATTTCAAAAACCACTCCTTTTAATTTTGACGAACTGGAAACGCTGGTACGGGGCCTGACCACGGGAGACATATTCGGAATCGAAAAACACCTGAACGCGGAACAGACCATTCTCGGGCGCTACACGGTAAAGAACTCGACCGAGGCGAAAACGGTCAGGAACCAGGTGGTTGAATCTCTGCCCGACATACCCCGGGACCTCAATGAAGTGAAGCTTGTGTTGGACGAAATAATCACTAATGCCATTTATCACGCTTCAGTGCTTGAGACCGGCGACAAGAAGTATGAGGAGTATAATTTTATCAACCTCGCGGAAAGCGAATACATTCAGGTCGACATTGGCAGGGATGAGGAAAAAGTGTGCATCGGCATCGTGGACAGCCAGGGGAACCTGGACAAGGACCGGGTCCTGTACCTCATTGACCGGCACGTGCACTCAGAAGGCATCTTCGACGAGTCCGGACGCGGGATTTTCATGTCCAGGCTTTTCTCAGACAGGATAATCATCAATATCAGCCCCAAGCAAAAAACCGAGTTTATCATCATTTTCTACCTGAGCGAGGAGCCCTTCAAGGGATACAAACCCATCTACATCAATCAATTGTAACCTCCTGCACACCTCAATTGATCTTGTTTCACATGAGGAAATACTGGAACAATCCTACAGGTTGGTTCATTGTCGCAGGAATATCCCTGGGTTACCTGTTTTTCCCCTTTATAGTGGATGATGTATTTATTCATTTCCGTTATGCCGAAAACCTCGCAGCCGGACTGGGAGCGGTGTTCAATCCTGGAGAACGGGTTGAGGGCTATTCCAGCCCGCTCTGGGTGCTGCTTTTGTCCGCCCTCTCACGGCTTCCGGGAGATTTGTATGTCCCTGCCAAGATCCTGAGTTTCCTGTGCTACCTTCTCACCGGCATAGTACTTATCCGCATGTCAACCAGGCTCGGACATTCGCCGTGGGTATCAGCAGTAGTATATCTGAGCAGCCTTTCCCTGGTTTCGTGGGGTGTTTCCGGAATGGAGACTAGTCTCCAGGCCCTTCTTTACCTTTTAACATTTTGGTCAATAATAGGGCCTAAACCAGGGCAATTCCGTGTTTTTCTCCTGTTCACCCTTCTGCTTGCCACTCGTCCTGAGTCGCCCCTGATCGTTGCGGTATTCTTTACCTGGCTGGTGATTAACAGGCACCTGAACGCGAGAATCGTGTCCGCCTGCGCTGTAACGGCATTGTTACTACTAGTATGCAGATACGCCTACTATACAGACTGGCTGCCCAATACCTATTACGCAAAAAATTTCCAGACTTGGTCCCGGTGGCACATAACGATAATGAACTATATGAAAACATATTTCCAATCTTCCGGCCTGCTGTATCTGGTGGTTTCCTTCTTCGCTTGGTATTGTCTGGATCGTAAAAAAGCCATGATTATTTATTCCTTCTCTGGAGCGCAATTGTTTTTTTGCATCTATACGGGAGGAGACTGGATGCCGGAATGGAGGTTTTTTGTGCCGGTCATTCCGGTTTTTGCGTTCATGTCCAGCGCTGTCCTGTCCCAATTTCTCACAGGACCGGGCAGGCCCGTGAAATGGGCGGCGCTCCTGCTTATCACAACCCATATTCTCCTGAATATAATTTCAACCGCCTATCCCGCCCCTCCCCAACGGCGTTTCTCCCAGGACCGGAATTCCCTTGAATTGGCGATCTACTTTTGGAATCCGAATTATCTGAAAGTTACGAATTGGCTGAAGAGTAAAAAGCCTTATCCCCAATCCCTTGCGACTGGTGAAGCAGGTTTCTTCTGTTACTATACGCAAACATACTGCCTCGACCTTCACGGATTGGCAGACAGAACTATCGGCAAATCCAGGGAGTTTCCCAATACGGTTATCGGAAAGAAACTGCCAATCGGAGAAGAAGGTTTTATTCACTCCCACTTGGGAAAATACATTCTGGGAAAACAACCCGAATATTTCATCCTTTCACCCGCTGAAACCGGCGGTCCCAGGCAGTTCCTGCTGGACAGCCACTATGTGAAGATTAAAGAATTCGGCAATTTCCAAATCTTTTCAGCCAATCAACCGTCTCAGAATCCCTGAAGAAGGCTCCTAAAAGGCAGATTGCCCGCGATACATGCGTTTTTATTGTTCGGAAATCCGTATTTTTAGGCATAATACATTCAATGGGGGATTTCAACGGTTGACCGCTATAACATAGATAACATAATGCGAATGGGCGCCGCCGCTTTCATCTACAAAGGCAAGCATGAAGATGCCTACGAAATTATCCGCATGGTGGCCAGGGGCGGGTCCTATTTTCCTGATAGTAAAACCGGCCTGGACGCTGCGCGCTCTTACTAGACGTCGTGTCTTTCCCGCCCTCTGCGCAGGCGGTAGGCGTAAGAGGACGGTTTGTCTTGGCTTTTAAGACCGTTTCCAGTCAGGATCCCTCCAAAAGAAGAGAACTCCCGCTCATTCCTTTTTTAGGAACGGTCATCTTGCTATGCAATTATTGAATGCTTCACGATTCCCCCTCAAGTTTGTACCAGAACTGGCAGCTGGAACTCCGCTCACTGTTTCCGTTGAGCCTGAATCCGTACTTTTCACAGCTGGGTTCGCGCATATGGCAGCGAGGGTAAAACCGGCAGCCGTCCTGATAGAGCATGGGAGAGGGAACGGTACCCTCAATTGAATGCAAACGCTTACCGGGATCTCCGCGATTCGGCAGGCACTGCATCAATCCCCTGGTATAAGGATGTCCCGGGCGGGACAGTACCCTGGCCGTCTTTCCTTTCTCGGCAATCCTTCCGGCATACATAACTATCAAGCCGTCCACCATCTCCCGGACAATGCCGAGGTCATGGGTGATGAGAATCAGAGCCATTCCAATTTTCTTCTGCATGGCCCGTATAAGCTCCAGGATTTGGGCTTGAATCGTAACATCTAGCGCAGTGGTGGGCTCGTCGGCAATCAGCAGTCTGGGACGGCAGGCCAGGGCCATGGCGATCATCACCCGCTGCCGCATGCCGCCGGAAAGTTCATGGGGAAATTTACCGTAACACTGCTCCGGCTCGGATATGCCCATGTCCTTTAAAAGGCCTACCGCCTGCCTGCGCGCCTCTTTGCCCCTCATTTTACGGTGCAGCAAAATGGCTTCCCTGATCTGCTTGCCGCAGGTCATGAGCGGATTGAGGCTGGTCATGGGATTCTGGAATATCATAGATATATCATTTCCCCGGATACGCCTCCATTCATGCTCTTTCAGACCGAGCAGGCCTGTTCCATTGAACCTCAGGACCTCTGCGGAAACGCTTGCCGCCCGGGGATTTAACAGGCCGGCCAGAGCCTGAACAGTAACGGTCTTTCCGCATCCTGATTCCCCAACTATTCCCAGTGTCTCCCCCTCATCCAGAGCAAAGGAAACATTTTCACAAACCGCCGTGGGCAATCCGTTTATCCGGTAGCTTACGCTCAGGTTTTCAACCTGCAGCATGGTCTTCCTCCAGAGGGAAAAAACAGGCGGCCTCAGAACTGCCGCAGGGCCTTAAGTCGGGAATGGTATGGAGACAAACAGCTCCCCGGTTGGCACAACGGCTGTAAAAATAACATCCCCCGGGCAGGTTGGAAAAGGATGGCACTTCCCCTTCCAGAATTACCGGTTTCTTCCCCCTGTCCAGGGTTGGAACAGATTCCAGCAATGACCGGGTGTAGGGGTGCCGCGGACGGGCGAACAGGTCCCGTTTAGCGGCCGTCTCAACTATCTTTCCCAGATACATGACATAAATCCGGTCTGAGATGGCCTTTACCAGAGACAAATCATGGGCGATAAACAGCAGCGAAAGGCCCATCTCCTTCTTTAAGGCAAGCAATAATTGAATTATCTGTGCCTGCACGGAGACATCCAGGGCCGAGACTATTTCGTCACAAACTATAAGCCTGGGGGACAAGCCTATGGCCCTGGCAATACACAGTCTCTGCCTCTGCCCGCCGCTGAAAGCGTGGGGATAGCGATCCCGATAATCCGGGGACAACCCGACCTTTTCCAGCAGAGCGCTAACCCTTGTTTTCACCTCTTTCCCGCTGCAGACGCCATGGACCAGCAGGGGTTCGGACAGGATCTCATAAACGGTGTGGCGCGGATTTAAAGAGGAAAAAGGATCCTGGAAAATCACCTGGAAGTCTTTCCGGTAAGGCTTCCAGGATTTGAGGGAGGCAAGGTCGATTTCCCGGCCGGCAAGGAAGATCCTTCCGGAGGCGGGGCGTACCAGCCCCAGCAGCGAATTCCCCAGAGTGCTTTTACCGCAACCCGATTCACCCACCACTGAAACGATCTCGCCGGCCCTGACGCCCAGGCACACATCATCAACAGCCTTGATATGGCGCTTTACCTTTTTAAAAACACCTCCGGTTACCGGATAGTAGGTTTTTAAATGTTCTGTTTTCAGCAGTTCATCCATGTAATCGGCCTCTGATCCCGGTTCTTCGGCAGTATCTAAGAGTGTTTTGGATTGATTTCAGGGACAAATCCCTGGAATAATGGAGTGATTGAGCATAGAAGAACCGGGGTCTTATCGGATGGATCCGTGAGGTAATATCACAACTCATAATTAATTTGCCCCACTTGGATTCTCATACAGAAAACAGGCAACTTTATGCTCCGCGCTGTTCTCAAGCAGCGAGGGCCTGGAGACACACACATCCATGGCATCCGGGCAGCGCTTCCGGAACCTGCATCCCGTTTCAAAATCCGCGGGCTGAGGCACCTGCCCTGGTATGGGAATTAATTCAGACTGCTCCCGGTTCAGGTCGGGAAGGGCCTTTAAAAGCCCTTTGGTATAGGGATGCTGAGGAGACTGTAAAAACGAACCAATCGGGCTTTCCTCCACAATCCTCCCCGCATACATCACCGCCACACGGTCCGTATACTGGGCTATCAGCCCCAGGTTATGCGTGATCAAAAGGATAGAGGCGCCCAATTCCCGCTTGAGCGAAACCAGCAGGTCCATTATCTGGGCCTGTATGGTGACGTCCAGCGCGGTTGTAGGTTCATCGGCGATTATCAGAGCCGGTTTAAGCAGGAGGGCCATGGCTATCATCACCCTCTGCAGCATTCCCCCGGAAAGTTCATGGGGATAAGCAGCAAGGATTCTCTGGTAATCGGTCAACCCCACCCTTTCCATGATTTCCTCAATCCTTTCACGCTTGTTCCCGGGGAAGGCATGGTACTTGAAACATTCCAGCAATTGCGTCTGTACGGTATACAGCGGGTCCATGGCAGACACCGGCTCCTGGAATATCATGGAAACCAGGGAGCCGCGAAGGTCCTTTAAGGACTTATCGTCCAGGGCAAACACGTTCCTGCCGCCGAGGAGCACTTCCCCGTTCAGCAACACCCCTCCCGGATCCGGCAGAAACCGAAGGGCCGCCAGGGCGGTAATGGTCTTGCCGCAGCCTGATTCACCCACCAGGCCGAACATCTCCCCCTTCCCCACTTCAAAATTCACCTCTTCGGTAAGGGATACTACCCTGCCTCCGGATCTGAGACCCAGGCTCAGGTTTTTAACTTTCAGGACCGGTTCAGGCATTGATATCCGCCTTGGGATCAAAGGCTTCTCTTATCCCTTCTCCTATAAACGTTGCCAGCAGCAGGGTTACAAACAGGGCGGTGACCGCGGAGACGGCAATCCAGGGAGCGTACAGGTTTTCCAGCCCCTGGCTCAGCATTTCCCCCCAGGAAGGCGTGGGCGGCTGCAATCCAAAGCCCAGGAAATCAAGCGCGGTAAGCGAACTGATCCCCCCGATGAGGGTAAAAGGCAGGAGGGTGACAATGGGAGTCAGGGCGTTGGGTACTATCTGTTTGAAAAAAATCCTCAGGTTGCCGAATCCCAGGGCCCGGGCGATCTTCACATACGTGAGGCTCTTTATCTTTAAGAACTCTCCCCTCATATAGTAGGAAAGCCCAATCCATGAGAACAGGCCAAGCACAAACAGCAGAAGCATGAAACTCCTGCCATAAATGGCCCCGAACAGAATTACCACATATAAAAACGGCAGCGATGACCATATTTCGATTAAGCGCTGACAGGTGATATCCACTTTCCCTCCGAAATATCCCTGCAGGCCGCCTATAATAACGCCCAGCACAGCGGTTATGAGACACAGGCCAACAGCAAAGAGCATGCATATCCTAAAGCCGTAAATGAGCCTGGCCAATACATCGCGGGCGATGGTGTCTGTCCCCAGCCAGTGCCTGCCCGAGGGAGGATGGGGAGGCTCTTCAGGGGCGTCGAGATAGGAATGGAGGGGATTGTGCGGAATCAGGGGAAAAATCATGAAGGCGGTTTTTCGCCTGAACTCACTGTCCGACTTCAATTCAAGATAGTTGGCCTCTGTCTTGTATCTCCCTCCAAAAGCCTGGTCGGGATAAAACTTGAATATGGGAAAGAACAACCTTCCCTCGTAGACCAGAAGGTAGGGTTTGTCATTGGCGATATACCGGCAGAACAAGGAAAGGGAAAACGCGGCAAAGAGGATCAGGAAAGAATAATAGGCCCTCTTGATGCTCCGGAACCTTCTGATTCTCTGCCAGGTAAGTTCGGAAAAGAGAGGGGACATCAGGTTCCCCGGTAAGGGTTGGAATATTGGAGTGTGGGAGCATTGGAGTATTGGGCCCTTACTGGTGTGAGATGCGAGGAATCAATTGTCATTATGCGTCCACGCTCTGCGGGACGCGTCATTAAGCCATAGTTATAAACAATCAATGACCCCATGACGCGCCAAAGGCGCATAATGACAATTGATTCCTCATAACTCATAACTACAATTAACTGAAACTGATCCTCGGATCCACCACTATATACATGAAGTCTGAAAACAGCCTGCCCAGCAGGGCCAGGAGGCTCATTAAAAGGATAAGGCCCATCACCACGTTGTAGTCCCGGCTGACAATGGAGTTATAAAAGAGAAGGCCCATGCCGTCGATATCAAACACTTTCTCTATCAGCAGTGAACCGGCGAATATCAGGGTGAATATCTCCCCTATGCCTGTGGCCAGTGGAATGAGTGAGTTTCTGACCGCGTGCCGGAATACGGCGGTCTTGAAATCCGCCCCTTTGACCATGGCGGTGCGGATGTAATCCTTCTTGATTTCTTCCAGGAGGGCGTTCTTCATGAGCAGGGTGAGAAAAGCGAAATGGGACGCCATGTAGCAAACCATCGGCAGCACCATGTGGTGGAGGAAATCGGTTATTTTCCTCCCCGGGGAAAAGCTTTCAAAGTCATCGGACACGATGCCCGATATGGGAAACCAATCCAGAAAACTGCCGCCTCCAAAAAAAATGATCAGCAGAATTCCCAGAGCGTATCCGGGAATCACGTAGCCGATGAAGATCACCACAGAGGTCCATACATCAAAGGAAGAACGGTTCATCATGGCTTTGTAGATCCCCAGCGGTATGCACACCAGATAAGAGATGAGGAAGGAGGTCAGCCCGAAAAACAGGGATATGGGAAATTTTGAGGATATGACGTCCCACACCGGCTCCTCGTATGAATAGGAACTCCCCAGGTCCAGCACCAGCAGTTTCCCGAGCCAGGTGAAATACCTCACATAGGCCGGCTTATCGAAACCATAATAGGCCTTGATATTTTCAATCTCCTCCTCTGATATGGCCCGGGAAGCGTCCACGCCCCTGTCGCTGGTGGACGCCTTCACCCTCGATACCATCTGCTCAACCGGCCCTCCCGGCACAAACTGGATGAGGGTGAAACAGACCAGGGTGATTCCAAGCAAGGTCGGAACAATCAGCAGCAGGCGCCGGAATATATAACTTCTCATCTAGGATTCCTGATGTTGTAAGGAACGGCCAGGCTGGAGGAGCCGTCCGCGCTCCGCCCGCGGACAGGGGTGGGATGATTCGCATGGAGTATGGGAGTATTGGGTGCTGGAGAAAAACCCAGGACACGGGCATTCCAGGTATCCACAATATTACTCCTTATACATGAGTCTGTCATGTGATCTCATTGAGAGTATTCAACCACGGCCGGCTCCAGCGGCAAGCGGCGGTCAGTTTTCCTGGCGGCTTCCAGCCTCTCCCCCTTCTCCCTGTCATGCCACCAGTAGGTGACAATAACATCTTCCCGGTTATACTTGTCAAAGACATATCTGGGCGTGCCGAATTTATTCCAGTAGAGCACTCTGTGGTGGTCAGACTGCCATAAGAGCACATAAGGGATAATCCGGTTCAGCCGGACGTCGATGGCTTTTAGGATCTCGTTCCTTTTGTTGATATCCATCTCAGTCTTCTGAAGTTCTATGAGGCTGTCGACCACAGCGTCACTGACGCCGGGGATGTTATTGGTGGATTCCTGCGAGGCCGTGCTGGAATGCCAGATTGACTCCGGGTCCCTCAGGCGGCCCGCCCCCCAGGCAATCCAGTACATGTCGAAGTCGTGCTTGTCCAGCCTTTTCCTGACTGATGAGAGGGACAGTTGTTCCATCCTGGCGTCAACGCCTACCTTCTTCATGTCTTCGATATATATATTCAGGTGCCTGTGGTCGGCAGAGAAGGTTATGAACGTTATGGCAAAGGGCTTGCCGTCCTTGCCCAGCTTGCCCCGTGAATCCACCATCCAGCCGGCCTCGCTCAAAAGCTTCCTCGCTCTGTCCGGATCATACTTCCTCAGGGGGACTCCGGGATTCACATTGCCCGGGTATAGATCAGGGTAATAGGAATTGAGCAGGAAGTACTGGTCGAACATGAGCTTTTCATTCATCAATTCCCGGTTCAGCAGGTGGCAGAGCGCCTCCCTCACCCGGGGGTCCTGGAACTTTTCCCTCCGCAGGTTTATGGCCATTCCCTGAAAGCCGATGGGTTCCTTGTTGATCACCTTCTGCCGCACTACCCAGCCCTTTTTCACCTGCTCCAGACCCGCCGTTTTCTTTACCCAGATGGAGGATGTATATATGGGATAGGCGTCCCAGTCTCCCTTCTTAAACGCCTCCAGCGCCTTGTTCCTGTCGGTCATGAATTTGAACTTTACCTGATGGAAATTGTACTTGTACTGGTTGAACTTTTTTATCCTCCCCCACCAGTCGGGCCTCCTGGCCAGCAGGACATACCTGTTTTTCCGCACTTCCTTCAGCGAGTAAGGGCCGTTGACGACCGGGAACTTAAAATTCTGCCTGTTGAAATTTGAGTCCTTCCATACGTGTTTGGGGAATGCCACCATGCCGCCCGCCTCATGGAAATTCCGCCAGTGCTTCTCTTTGGCCGTGATCCTGACGGTCTTCCCGTCAACCACCTCCGGACGGCTGAAGCGTTTGAGCCCGACCCGAAACACGGAAGTAAGATTCACGGGGTCCATGATGACATCGTAATAGAACTGGATGTCTTCCGCGGAAACTGGCTTTCCATCGCTCCATCGGGCCTGCTCATGGAGAGTAAAGGTGAACGTCCTCTTGTCCTCCGAGATGGTCCAGGACTCCGCCAGCACGCCGATGAAACGGTTATCAGTGGGATGAAGGGAGATGAGGGACTCGAACATCAATCCCATTACTTCTGCGGAAAAGGAATTATTGTCAAGGAACACGTTCAGCGACTTGGGAAAGGAACTTCCCCAGGTGACAAAGGTGCCGCCCGGAACTGCCGCGGAATCGGCTATGGGATCCGCCTCTCCGATGAGTTTCCCCGGAGGAACCGGGCTTTCCGGAGCTCCCTGTCCCTGCGAACCGTTCATACGGGTCCGGCCATCCCGCTCCCCTTTCTGGCAGCCAATTGCCATAAGCATCAAAACTGTAATAATCCAAGATTTCATTTTATTCCATTCGCGTTTAAGGTACACTGGTGCTTTTTTCCCGGCGGCGGAGCAGTTTGCCATACCACGCCGTTTGGGTATGGGTTATTCATTCCCCATTTTTTCCGCGGCATAACTTTCCAGGGCCATGCGCCCGGCAGACTGCTCCGCCGCCTTTTTGGAATACCCTTCTCCCCTTCCCCATTCCTGTTCCCGGACATAGACTCCTACCTTGAAGATCTTGTGGTGCTCCGGCCCTTTCTCTTTGAGGACACGGTAAACCGGCGCGCCCATGCCCTTTGACTGGGTATACTCCAGCAGCGTGCTTTTATAGTTTACCAGTTCCTCATCAGCTAGCGCTTCATCTATGACGGGAATCACGGAACCGTGAATAAGGTCCCTGGCCTGGTCCAGTCCCCCGTCCAGGTAGACCGCCCCAAGCACGGCCTCATAAGTATCTGCCAATATGCTGACACGTCCCTTTCCCCCCGACCTCTTTTCAGAATTGCTGAGCAGGATGTATTTTCCCAGGTTCCATTTTCTGGCACAGAGCGCCAGCACCTGGGCGCTCACTATCAGGGACTTCATCTTTGAGAGCACGCCCTCCCTTTCGCGGGGATACTGCTGGTACAGGTATTCCGTGATGATGAGGTCCAGGACCGCGTCTCCCAGGAATTCCAGCCTTTCATTTGATTGCCTTACCTCGTTCAATTGATTTGCGTGCACATAGGAACGGTGGGACAGGGCCAGCTTTAAAAAAGAGGAACGCTTGAACCTATATTTTATCCTGGCTTCTAATCCCGTTAGTGACGATTTGCGGAGGAAACTTAAGGAAGCCAGCTTGAAAAGGTTATGTATCATTTTAAAAAAAAATGCCTCATAACTTATGAAGCACTTTTTTGTCCGGGAGAAAAAACAATCAAGTCTTGTTTTGCACGTAATCGATAACGTCAGAGACCTTCTTCAGTTTTTCAGCCTCTTCATCCGGGATCTCAATATCAAAGGCGTCTTCCAGCGCCATTATCAGCTCCACCTGATCAAGAGAGTCCGCTCCCAGATCGTCAACGAACGTGGCGTCAGGATTAACCTGTTCTTCTTTTACACCTAATTTATCAACGATAACCTTGGTGATTTTTTCCATTGTTTCTTCCGACATAAATAGTATCTCCTGTAGGTTAATTTTTTGTTTTAAAAAATATAATTTCTTAGCGGCCCATTTGAAATATTTAATTTCTCCTTCGGTCCTCTTGCCGCCGGCAACCGGGCATCCGGAATTCCCCGCTACATCACCAGCCCTCCGTCCACGGTAATTACTTGCCCGGTAATATAATCCGCCAGGGATGACGACAGGAACAGGACCGTATCGGCCACGTCACGGGGCGCACCCAGGTTCCGCATGGGAATCTGTCCGGTAAGCTTTTCCCTGTCTCCATCAGACAACTTATCCGTCATGGCGGTTTTAATGAATCCGGGGGCCACCGCGTTCACGTTGATATTGCGTCCGGCCAGTTCCCGGGCCATGGATTTGGTAAGGCCTATCAAGCCCGCTTTTGAGGCGGAATAATTGGCCTGCCCGGCGTTTCCCATCAATCCCACCACGGAGGCGATGTTTATGATTTTTCCGGCCCGCGCTTTCATCATGGGCCGCGCGGCGGCCTTGCCGCAGAGAAAGGCGCTTTTCAGGTTTATGTTCAGCACCAGGTCCCAGTCCTTCTCGGTCATCCTCACCAGCAACCCATCCCTGGTGACACCCGCGTTATTGACCAGGATATTCAATTGAGCAAAGGAATCAAAGAACGCGGCGAACATTTTCTCCACATCTTCGGGAGAAGAAACATCGGCTTTTATGGCGACGGACTTCCGCCCGGCGGCAGTAATTTCCCCGGAGGTCTTTTCAGCGGTTGCAATATCAATGTCGGCCAGGCCGATGTCACATCCGGCTTCCGCCAGCCGGAGCGCTATTTCCCTGCCGATTCCCTGCCCGCCCCCGGTAACCAGTGCGGCTTTTCCCGATAAATCGATCACACGGCCTCCTTTACCTTTTTCACATCTTCCGGTGATTCCACAGGTAGCACTTTCAGTTCCCTGGATATGCCTCGAACGAGTCCCATCAGCACCCTGCCTGACCCGACTTCCAGTCCGGTTCCACAACCCAGCTCCACTGCCTTCCGCATGGAGTCGACCCATTTAACCGGTGAGGTCAACTGCCGCAGCAGGGAGGCTTTTAATTCCCCCGCCTGAGTGCATGGACCGGCATCCACATTAGTAATAACGGGAACGGCCGGATCGGCAAACGTTGTGTCTTCCAGTCCCTTTTCAAGTCCGGGCAGGGCAAATCCCATGAGGGGAGAATGAAAGGCCCCGCTGACCGGCAGCCGCACAACCTTTTTGGCGCCGGCGTCCCGGGCCAGTTCTTCGGCTTTGCGTACCGCCGCCTCTTCGCCGGAGATCACAATCTGGCTGGGGCTGTTGTAATTCGCCACAACCACCACGCCGGCAGCTGCGGCCTCTTTCACCGCCTCGCCCAGTTCATCCGCTCCCATGCCTATGACAGCGGTCATAGCGCCGGGGCGCTCGGATCCGGCCTTGGCCATCAGCTCTCCCCGAAGCCGTACTAATGCGAGCCCGTCCTCAAATGAATATGCTCCTGCCGCGCACAGGGCGGAATACTCGCCCAGCGAATGCCCCGCGGTAAAATCAAAAGAAACGCCCTCCAGTTTCAGGCATTCCATGGCCATCATGGAAACCAGGAACAGGGCCGGCTGGGTATTTTCGGTCTTTTTCAACTCTGTTTCCGGTCCTTCCCATATCAGCTGTTTCATGTCCATGCCCAGAATATCTGATGCCTGCCGCAGCAAACCAGCCGCTTCCGGAACTTCCGCGGCCGACTTTCCCATGCCGACCTGCTGTGAGCCCTGTCCGGGGAATAAAAGTATTGTTTTTGTCATATGTTACCTCAATTTTTAAGTACAATTCACTTGAGTGGTCAGTAGTCAGGGATCAGGAGTCAGCTAAGACTGTCATTCCGGGCTCCGACCCGGAATCTTTCCCAGTTAAATTTACTAGGGAAAGACGCCGTGTTCCGCCTGCGGCGGAGCGTGACAGAGAATAGCGACATTTTCCTTACTCACACCCCCGGTCCGCCATAGTATATCTTAGTTCAAGTGTTCTCTGGTAAGATTCCGGGGCGGAGCCCGGAATGACAGAATTATTTCCCACTACTCAATTCCCACTTCGTACTTAATTTCTGTCCTCTTTTAACTGACTCCTGATTTCTGACCCCTGACACCTGATTCCTGGGTCCTCACCATCGTATTAAATTACATCCCCAGGTCATCCCGCCCCCGATGGCCGCCAGGGTGACCAGCATACCGGGTTTGAGCCTTCCCTCCCGGTGGCACTCATGCAGCACCAGCGGAATTGAGGCTGAGGAAGTATTTCCATACCTGCTTACGTTTACCGGGACCTTTTCATCGGGCAGCCGCAATTTCCTGCCTACAGCACTCAGAATACGTACGTTTGCCTGATGAAAAACCGCCAGGTCCAGGTCCTGAACCGTGAGGCCCTCACGGTCTAAGGATTCCCGGACCACATCCGAAAGGGATTGTACGGCAGTCTTGAACACGGCCTTTCCCTCCATGTGTATAAAACTATCGGATTTCTTGTTCACGGCATTGTTCAGGTATAATATATCCATCAGCCTGCCATCGCTTTTCATACAGGAATTAAGCACTCCCCGGCCTTCTTCTTCGCAGGCGCTCATCACCACAGCGCCGGCCGCGTCGCCGAAAAGAATGCAGGTGTTCCGGTCTTTCCAGTCCATAACCCGGGAAAGGAGCTCCGCGCCCACTACCAGGATATTGCGGCATTGTCCGTCGTTTATCAATGCCGTTGCCACGTTCACACCGCAGACAAAGCCCGCGCAGGCAGCCGTGAGATCGAAACCGAATCCTCCGGCCCCGATTTTTTTCTGGATTATACAGGCTGTGGCGGGAAAGAGCATGTCCGGATTGATGCCCGCGCAGATAATGCCGTCGAGTTGATCCGCTCCCAGGCCCGCCTGCTCCAGGGCCATGGCCGCCGCCCTGGCGCCCAGATCTGAGGCGTTCATGTCAGATTCCTCAGGCAGTATCCGCCTCTGCTTAATCCCGGTCCTGGTCGTGATCCATTCATCAGTGGTGTCCACTATTTTTTCCAGATCGGAATTACTAAGCACCTTTTCAGGATAATACGCGCCTATCCCGGAAATTATCGCGGCCACTATTCCAGCTCTTCCAGTTTTGTACCGATTTTTTCGGCAACTTTATTGGCGGCCATCTCATATCCGGTGAGAATCGCCATTTTTATGGTTTGAGGCTCCGCTCTCCCATGTGTGATGAGACCGGTCCCGTTCAGTCCCAATAAAAGGGCCCCTCCCTTATTTGAATAATTCCATTCCCGGTGGAACTTTTCACCGGCCGGTGTATCAATCTTGCCAAACAGCTTGTTATGCATTTCGTAGAAACCCTCCATCAACTTAAGCACAATGTTTCCCGTATAACCCGGCGTAACGATAACGTCGACGTCACCCTTGATAATATCCCGGCCTTCCACATTGCCGATAAAATTGACGGGAGCTTTTTTCAGCTGTTGATATGTTTCCTGAATAAGTTCAGGCCCTTTTTTTTCTTCCTCTCCTATATTCAGGAGACCTACAGTGGGATTACTTCGCTTGAGAATATTTTCAGCGTAGACACTGCCGCAAACGGCGAAATGCACCAGATGCATGGATTTCTCATCCACATTCACTCCGCAATCCAGCAATACCGTTTCCTGCTTAAGGGAGGGAAGGTCACAGGTGACGGCCGGCCGGCTTATCTTTCCCACTCTTCCCAGGATCATCAAACAGGCCGCCATCATGGCCCCGGAGTTTCCCGCACTGATGCTGGCATGCGCCTGGCCGGCTTTCTGAAGGCTCACACACCTTACCAGTCCCGAGTCCTGTTTGTTTTTCAGGACTTCCGTGGGAGGATCATCCATATTTACTATCTGGGGCGCATCGAAAATTTCTATTCCTTCGCCCGTATATCCCAGCTTGTCCAACTCAGCCTGGATGAGGTCTTTAGCGCCGGTGAGTACAACGCTGAATTGACCATTTGATTCTCTACAGGCATCCACAGCGCCTTTTACCACCACAAAAGGGGCTTTGTCTCCTCCCATGGCATCCAGAGCGATACATATCATTAGTTTAATCCTGAGGAAATTTTATGGGAAATCATACTTCGGAGTACTGGAGTATTGGAGTACTGGAGTATTGATTTCCTTGTTAGTGTGCCTACTTGTACCCCGAAGCATACTTGCGAAGGATGGGCGGCACATTGATTAATAAAATGCGCCGAAGGCGCCATTATTTCTAACGCAGTACTCCAACACTCCATTACTCCATTACTCCAAAAATCTATGCCCTGAATTATAAGTTTACCTTACTCAGCTGGTTCGATTGCCTCGACACCTGCGTAATAGCCGCAATTATCACAAACTCTATGTGGAATCACCTGGTGACCGCAATGCGAGCAGGTGGCCAGCGCAGGGCGGGAGATTTTCCAGTTTGCCCGCCTTTTGTTGCGCCGGGCCTTTGATGTTCTGTTTTTTGGGACCGCCATAAGTTCTCCAAACTAAGTTTTTAAGCTTTTCATCGCTTTGAGTTTTTCCCAGCGCGGATCGATTTCAGGTTCCGATTGAGTTTTGACCGCTGTGGATCTCAAAGTTTCACATTCAATACATTTTTCCATTTCAGTTTTATGTTCAGGAAAAACAGGATCGCAGTTTAAAACGATCTGTTCCCTGATTATCGGCACCAGTGGGATATCCTTAGTACCGGGACCGGCTTTCACCATATAATCATCATAACTGCCGGCAGCCTCCTCAAGCCAGGTAACTCCTACCCTGTCTGCGTGTTCCAGCATGAGTTTAACAGGAACGTCAAAGTTACCTTTCAAGGCCCTGCCACAGCCCCTGCATGGCCTGAGAGAAGAAAATTACCGTTCATGCCCGAAACGGACAAACAAACGTTAATAGTCCCAGAACATCCAATTTCCGTTAACTCGGGAAATTGCTCAGCTTCCCCGGTAACGGTGATATCAGCCGGGCATTCTTTTATTTCATTCAGGTTAATTTTCAAACCGCCCATAAAATAAGAAGTACCCAGGAAAACCGTCAATGAGAATAAACGGTATATTGAGCAATTTTCGAGCAACACCATCAGCCTCCCATAAGGAAAAAATCCGGCAGTAGACTAAAATTGACATCTTAAATCTGCTTTATTTTATATTAGGATTTCTCAGTTCAGTAACGGGATTTCCCCTTTTATACCGGACCTGGAAAAGATTTACAAGCTTCTTAAAGAAACATTGTGCTGACCCTTACTTCAATAATCCTCCTTTTTCTGCATTCAGTTTATTTTCTGGTTAACAGAATACTCATCAAAGGCCTGAATCGCTTACTGGGAGATGTTGATAGGGATGAGCAGGTCACCGGCGCTGACCACCGGGATAAAAAGGTCAGCGTGCTGATAGCTGTCCGCAATGAAGAGAAATCATTGAATTCCTGTCTGGATGCCCTGTTGAAACAGGATTATCCCAGAGAAAAGCTTGAAATAATCCTAGTCAATGACAGGTCCACGGATAAGACTGCGGCGATTCTGGAATCCTACTCATCAAAGCATCCCGACCTTTTTAAAACCATTGATGTTGATAATGGTGAATCAAGCCAGAGCCCGAAAAAATATGCCCTCAACAAGGGCATTAAGATGTGTACCGGAGAAATCATTCTTTCCACTGACGCCGATTGCGTATTCAAGAAGCAATGGATTTCAGCTATGATTTCTAAATTCAACTCAGATACCGGAATGGTCCTGGGACCTGTACTCCATTACAAAAACCCAAAAATGAACCAGTTTCTGTGGGGGATACAGGCCCTTGAATTTTTTTCCCACACCGTGGTTTCCTCCTCCCTTATTGCCAATGATTTTCCCATAAACGCAAGCGCCAACAACATGGCCTATCGAAAAATAGCCTTCAGCCAGGCAGGAGGTTTCGGCGCCCATCAGCACATCATCAGTGGAGATGATGATTTTTTAATGCAGAAAATATCTTATTTGAAAACCTGGAAGATCAGGTTTTCCACCTGCCCGGACAGCGCGGTCCAGACTCGCCCCTGCACCACTTTCAGGCATATTTGGGAACAGAGAAAACGCTGGGCCAGCAAATGCAGCTTCTACGCCAGGAAACAGGTTTTTTTTCTGTCTTATGTCTACCTGTACTATTTCCTTATCCTTTCCCTTGTCATATGCGGACTGGTTTCCCTGCCTGTTCTGGCCCTGGGACTGGCAAGCTGGTCCTTTAAAACCTGGATGGATTATAACGCGCTCAAGCTCGGGGCAAAGCTCTTCTCCCAGGAAAAGCTATTGGATTGGTTTCTTCCCGCGGCCATAATCCAGAATTCCATATTCCCATCATAGTCTTCGCGGTAATTTTTGGAAGTTTCGGCCGATTCACCTGGAAAGGCCAGACTGTGCGGCGAAAAGTGTAAGGGGTTGAAATCCAAGGGGTTGCAGAATTATAAATTCTGAATTCTGGATTATGAATTAAGGTCAAAACCCATGAGAGTCCCCGGCCGGGGTATCAATGGCTCGCCGCCATGGTTGACGGTAATACTTCACAAGGCCCTCTCCACCCTCATTTGAAATCTGTTTGTTCAAACATTCGAACACTTAAAACCCAAGCGTCTTCGCATCTTGTTATATTTTAAGGGATTATAGCGCTTTCCTTAGGCAATATATAAAGCTTATAGAACTTTTATTTTTGCCTTATCAGTGCCCTTTTTAGTCAGGCCAACCTTTTTTGCCGCACCCAAAGACAGATCCAGAATGCGGTTTTTCTTGAACGGTCCCCTGTCATTTATCCGCACTACCACTGATTTTCCCGAAGATAAGATGGTTACCCTGACTTTTGTGTTAAAAGGAAGTGTCTTGTGAGCAGCGGTCATGGCGTCCTGATTGAATGTCTCTCCATTAGCGGTCTTTTTTCCGTGGAAGCCCGGCCCATAATAGGAAATCATGCCTGTTTCCCCGTATCCCTTCTTTGCCGGAAGCCCCCTGTTTGTGGTCCTTCCCGTGATCCGGTTATACCCGGGCCGGGTCCCTGTCTTCACAGCGCACCCGGAAAAAATCAGTAACGCCGAAAACAACAGGACAGAGCACTTGATTGTGATTCTCATTCTATCGCTCATTTTTTTTCCATCCGATTAAAATAAAACCCGGCAATCTTGTTTTCCAATGGATTTTTATGTAAGTGCGGATTTCAGGCGCAAATGAGGAATCAATAGACCGAACTTAAAAGGATATAATCGTCTTCGTCCCCTCAATACCGCATTCCTTCGCTGCGCCAGACAGGGAGGGCGAGAAGGCAATCAATTTTTCAACTAATAATCCAGAATCATTAGTGTCCGGGTAAACTCTTGTTTTTTTTTGACAGGATGGACAGGATATATAATGGGTGATATACATGATTTCTTTAATCCATTCCATCCTGTCTAAAAAAATGTGCTAACCTGCAGTATTTCATGGACCTGCCGCAAATTGTGAGGAATTTAACCGGACACTGATTATTCACCTTAATATTCCTCGTCTTCCTCTCCGGCATCCAGCACTTCTTCGGAGTCTTCCTCTTCTTCGGGGTAGTAGCCTCTGCCTTTATCCTCGAGGTCTCCTCTCCTGTACCGTTCACGATGCTCAAACTTTGACCCCTCCCTGGATGATTTCTTTTTAGCTGCATCAGGGGAAGCCGGAGAGACATCCGCTGTATCCATTCCGCTGGTATCAGGAACATCCGGAACGATTTCATCACCGGGTTTAATCCCGGCCTCCAGAAGTTTATCATTTGATACCGGGAAGAATTCCGACTGCTTATAATTATCCCTTATCCTTGCATGAGTCTTTTTCGCAAGATAAAGGGAATAGGCGTCACCCTCTTGGTAATTCCTCTCATGCAGCATTGCGATAACAAACAGGGCCTGAGCGGCTGATTGCGTGTTGGGAAATTTCTCCACCACTTCGCTGTATTTGGGGATCACTTTTTCCTTCAGGTCATAACCGGAAAAAAAGATCTCTTCAGCATCTAAAAACAATTCATGGGCTTCATCCTCCTCAGTGACCACGGAGGGGACTTTGCCCATATTGATCTCCGCCTGTTTGGCATATTCAGTATTTGGGTACCGGTCCATAACATACTGATATAAAGAATCGGTCCCTGAATCCGCTTCTGCGAATTCGTCATACATAAAGGCCCGGGCATAAGCGGCCTTAATGGAGTAACCAGTTACAATCTTATTCATGTGGGACATGGCGCTGTCGAAATTGTCCAGGCTGAAAAGAAAAAGCTCTGCCATGTAAAAATCAGTCCTGAATCCCGCTGTGTCGGATGAATCCGATACGGCCCGTAATTCATTCAGTTTCCTCAGTGAGGCCGCTTTTTCGCTGGAAAGAGCGGAAAACTCCAGAGTATCGCCGCAGGCGGCCGAAGAATCAAAATATTCCATGGCCCTTGTTTCATCCACCTCTTTTTCCAGGACATACTTGCCCATGCGGTAATAGGCCTCAGCCGCATAAACGGTCCTGGGAACTTTGAGGGTAATGTTTTCCAGCAGGTCAAATGCGTCCTTCTTCCGGTCGTCTTCCAGGTACCATTTTGCCAGTGTGAGGCGCACCTCCGGACCATGCTCGGAAAAGCCGTATTTTTTAAGTATCGCCTCCATTTCCTTCAGCGCCTTTTGCTTTTTATCCATGAAGTACAGACACTCCGCGGCTATCACAACGCTGCGGAACCTCATGTCTCCGGGCAACAGGCTTATTCCGGGATCCAGCGCGTGTTTCCTGGCGGTCTTCCACTTCTTCAGTGAATACGCCAGCTGGCTGCACTCAAATATAATCGCTGCTTTAACTTTGGGAGTTAAGTTGGGCTCTTTCAACAGCTCTTCATAAGCTTTTAACC
>JBHPJW010000069.1:0-12041 GCA_042567505.1 Fibrobacterota bacterium | reverse complement strand
TTCCACTTATATTTCTGAGCGTCCCGCCTTGCTTTCTCTCCCATTTCTTTTCTTAGATTGGGAGTGTCCAATAATTTTATTACCCTATCTGCAAACATCCCGGTGTCGCCATAGGGAACAGTATACCCTGTTTCACCATTCTCAATAATATCCGGAATTCCGCCTACCGCAAAGGCAACGGGAGGCGTCCCGGCCGCCATCGCCTCCACTAGGGTTATGCCGAAACTTTCATATTTCGTGCCATGGACCAGCACTGACGCTTGGGAGAATAATTCCACCATTTCCCGGTGCGGCACATTTCCCCTGAAGGAAATGTCCGGCAAATCTTTTGCGAGCGCTAACTTTTTCATGTCACGCTCTAAGGCGCCGCTGCCGGCAATAACAAATTGAGCTTCCGGCACTTTTTGTATAACTAACCCGTATGCCTCAATAAGAAACTCATAGCCGGAACCTTCACCTATTTCTTTAGCGGCTAACAGTATTGGTTTCCTGTCCGCGCCTGTATCAACTGATTCAAAAATATGTATATCGACAAAATGTGGAATAACACAAAAGTTTCCTTTGATACCTGCGTCCAACAAGCCCTTTAAAAAGGTATTTGTTGGCACGACAACTTTATCTGCCATTCTAAAGGCAAGCTTCTTAATAAACCCCCAGTTTTTGGCCTTCTCGGGAGCCATCCCGCCAACAAAATTCAGGACTGTGGCAATTCTGAACAACTTACAAACCATCAGAAACGGCAATACCTTTAATTCTAATGAACGGCCGCTGCAACCCATAATATAAGCTGCGTCCATCTTGGGCGTTAAAACCAAACCTATTGATTTCACATAGAATGCGGATAATGAAGAGATGCTCCCGCCTGCTATATCCAGCGTCGCCACGTCATAGTTCATTTTGCTGAATCCCTCTGCCAGATTCTCAGTGAGAATTTTCATCCCGCCGTCAGCACCGGAAAATTGTCCCACAACCAAGAGTCTCCACCTTGGTACTGATTTCATATCATCCCTTTTGTTTGATAATAATCAACCATTTCTGCAAGAGTTTTTTTTATGCCGACAGGATAGGTAAATCCTGTTATTTTCTGGACATAATCGCCATGATAACAAATATCATTACTCATTTCGGCATATCTGTTTTTATTAAAAATTAAATCCTTATTAATTATCTTCCCTGCCTGCTCACAAATACTTGCCAGTGCATATCCAAGCGGTTTTGGTATGCTTATCAGTGGGCTTTTAACAGATAAACTTCCGGCAATACTGGTAACAGCCTCTTTAATAGTAATGGGATCGGATAGTATAAATGTTTTATTATCCGCGCTCTTCTGCACAGCTGTCATCATAGCTTCCGCCACATCTCTCACATTCACATAATTAAAAAAAGCCGATCCGTCTCCAATGAAAAAAAAATGACGTTTTTTTATACTGCGAATGAGGCTTAGTAATTGATGTACGCCTTGAGGTTTTATGCCAAGCACATTGGCCGGCTGAAGAATGGTATAGTTTACTTTGTGAGAGTCGCCATAATTGCTAATCAGGGCCTCGGTTTTGGATTTGCTCTCCCCATACATAGTTACGGGACTATGCGGAGAACACTCCTTAATATCCTTTTCCTGGGGATTTGCTCCGTATACGGAAACGCTGCTTACATAAATAATTTTTTTTACGGAATGGTTCCCGGCCCACGCTAAGAGGTTTTTTGTGCCCGTATAATTAATTTCCCATGCTTTGTTACTATTTCCGGCTTCGCCGGCTATATGAAAAATAATATCAACCTCATCTCTGATATCTATTTCCTTGGTAAGGTCAAGAGAAACCTTTTCAAAGCCTTCGCCACCGGTATCAAAGTTATTCTTATGAACGCCTGCATATACTTTCAGAAAGGGATGCTTTTCCTTTAAGAGGCGAAGAAACGTTTGGCCGATAAAGCTGCTTCCTCCGGTGACTAATGCCGTCTTATACATGTATCTCCGCTTACTCAGCCGATCATTTAAAGTCCAGGTCCTGCCTGAAAATATGGTATCTAACTTATTATACTCATTGGGAATATATTTTACGATAAACTAATAAACCAGGATTTTTCCGGGATCCATAGAGGCTTCATCAAAAGGGATTTCCGGTATGGAAAAAGGCTTTCTCAAACGCAGAGTTGAGCAGGAATTTGTCACGCCGGACAAAACTCCCTTCTGCCTACACCCTACTCCTTTCTCTCTACTCATAACACCTCAATAAAACAGCAGATTGTCCCGGTGCATAACCTCCTCCGGGCCTGTTCCAGGGAATGGCTAAAACGTTTCCCATCCTGTTATAACCGGGAATTTCAATAAATTTCAGGGATTTCCATTAAAAAATCCCTCTTTAGAAATTTTAAATTTTCCAATAGATTTTTCAGGAATTTATGATATAATAATATTTACTATGAAAAAATTTAAAACAACTTCCATATTAGTAGAGGAACTGAAGGCCCTGCAGCATGTTGAACAGGAGAAACAGGCTGGATACCAAAAAGCTCAGGCCGAGGTTGCCCGCAAGCAATCCGAGATAGAAAAACTTGAGGGTTTAATAAAAAGCAATCCTGAATTACTTGAAGAGGACTCAGAGGACGAGCCTGCTTCCGGGAATAAACCTGATTTAGCCGAAAAAACTCAAGTTGCGGCTGATCCTGTTTCCCGGCCCGCTGAAGCGGTGAAGGAAGCGCCAGCGACCCCCAGGAAGGAAACGGTCAAGGCTGATAAAAAGAAAGAGAAAAAATCCGGGCCAAAGGATTTCGGCGCATTAACGCGGAGTTGAGCCGCCTTCCAAAACATCCCGCTTCGACGGTAATCAGCACATGATGTGCTTATATGTTTGCTGTCACTGAGAACCAGGCAACACATACCTAATACCGGCAGCTCTCCAGGACACTGTCGTCATGGGGAAGATCGGCCGAAATTACCGGTAAATATATTTGGCGGCGTAAAGTTTGCCGTTAAAGAAATACTCCCCCCAGTACACCTCGCCTCCCTTGATATGGACCTTGTAGTGGCATACGTTCTCATTGCCGTTCCGGTCGGTGAGATAGAGCTTTCCCTGACGCAGGTTGCCCTCCACCCGCCAGCGGCCCGCCGCCTGCTCGGCCCCGGCTGCCCCCCAATTTCCGGTCTGGTGGCCTCCCTGGTCGGTAAAGGTTCCGCTGTACCCGGCCTCATAGCTCTCTTCCCAGGTTCCATCGGGTTTGAGGAAGAGGTTGGTAAGGGTGTTGGTAGTGACATGGTCCCAGCGCCCGGCGAACTTGTAAAGGAGCACCTGGAGGCTGGGACTGTCCTCATCATACTGCTGCGGTTTCACATAGGGTGGCGGCCAGGTCTGGCTATGGGACGACTGATTGCCGGATGATTTCCCTTTGGCCGGGTTTTTCCGGGAAGGGGTGACGGCGGGCTTCTTCTTTTTGCTGCACTGCATGCCGGCGCCCTCCGCGTCAACCACAAACAATGTGCCGTTTTGCAGTACAAAGGAACTGGTTTCCACCCCTTCATCGGTCTGCACCATGATAATACCGGGTCCCAGTTGGTATGGATAGCTTACGCCCTGGAAAAGGAGTTCTTCGGGAGAGACAAAGTCCAGTGTAAGCACTTTGTCACCGGCCTGGCACTGCCAGTAGCCTTTTAAACCGGCGAAGTCGCCGGCGCCGGCCAAAACCGCTGAGATACATACAGTAAAAGCGATGACTGTGAAAACCCGGTTTGCAATGGCTTTTCCGTATTTCATGTATCCTTCCTTAGCTGTGTATGTAATGAATATATAATTCCAGTAAAAAAATCCTATTGCATAACACCGGAGTTGAGTGTTCATGGGGAAGAAGGCAAAAACAAGAAAAGTTATCCAATTAAAATATGGATTTAATGCAGGAAAAACGATATCATGGTTTGTAGAACCAGTTAACCCGGCAGGTAAGTATGAAAGTATCATTCTCTTTAACAGCAATAGTATTGAATTTTTTGTTATTCTCCTGTGGCGGCGGCAAATTGGACCCGATAGATCCCGCACTGGAGGGGATGGAAAATTGTTATCAGGAGACTCTGGCGGACTCGGCCACCCTATCTTCTGATGACTCCACCATGCTGCATGATACCTATATAAGTATTAAAGGCGACTTTCAGGAAAAATACAATAAAGAAAAGGAAGCGGAGGACAGTTTCTTTATGTCTCCCGATGAGGACTTATACAACAAATCCATTGAATGTTACAGCACTTTGGAAGGTTGCGTACCTACAAACATGCAGAGTAAGATGGAAAATTGTTCACCATAACGGCACCTTAGTCGGCTTTAAGGCTATCCCAACAGGCAGCTTCCGCACGGCCGAATCAAGGACCAGCTTCGGTTTGTAATGAGGGCTTAAAGTCCGATCACCTTCCAAGTAAATTTGCGGACAATAATGTTTTTTATACCTGGCATCGTACATTCCTCCTAATTACTCCGCTGCAGAAGAGACAAATATGGTTCAAACCTAAATTGAGCAATAGCGTGGTCTGTTTTTTACTGCGGTCATAAATTTTAAAAAATATTGTAATGAAGCAGCCGGTAGTGATACTAAAGGCGAATATTATAAATTCATCCCGGTTCACAATTCTTCAAAAAGGGGGCAGGACATGAGTAAAGCAGAAATACATGCGGAGATAACACAGGCACTGGGCAAGGTGCCGGGATTCTTTGAATCCATACCGGAAGAGTCCCTGGAAGCTGAATGGACCCTTTTTAAGCGCTTTGAGCTGTCGCCATCATCCCTTGAACCCAAAGTGCGGGAGTTGATTGGGATAGCCGTGGCAGCCGCAGAGCACTGCTGGTACTGCGCCAACTTCCATACGGGCCTGGCCCGTTTCCACGGGGCGACTGATGACGAGGTTCAGGAAGCGGTTCACTTTGCCAAGTTCAGTACCGGTTGGAGTACATACCTGAACGGTTTGGCGTACGATCACGATAAGTTCCTGAGCGAGTTGCATGAAGTTGGCGCCTACCTGGATAGCAAGCGCGGAGAGCAAGCCAAGGCGGCATAAAGGGTTGGTTTATGATGGCGTGGCTTTGTTCATTGCAAAGCCGCGACTACTACCATGTTAAGCACCTGGTACCGGGAGGATGATTGTCGCGGTCGTTCCTTTTCCGGGTTCTGATTCGAACTTCAGCTCGCCCTTATGGTCGTGAATGATTTTATAGGAGATGGAAAGGCCGAGGCCTGTTCCGCCTTTATCCCTTTTGGTAGTGAAGAAAGGATCCATGATGAACTTCATATCTTCCGGGGCGATGCCTTTTCCCTGGTCCCTTATGGCGACCATTACCTTGTTTGCGGTTTTGTCGAATTCGGCGGCGACAGAAATTTCTTTGCTTCTGTTCTCCAGGGCCTGGCAGGAGTTGCTGAGTAGATTTATAACGACCTGTTCCAGCTGCTGAAAATTTCCTTTTATTTTCGGCAGGCCTTTTCCGGGCGGGGCGGTAAAGCGGTCGGTTGACTTTTTAATCAGGTTCGCCAGGATAGTGGCGGAAGCTTCGATGACGGCGTTGATGTCCACAAACTGATCAATGCTGCCGGGATCTTTCCTGGCAAAGTCTTTGAGCGTCTGCACAATTCTTTTTATTCGTTCCGGCCCCTCGTTCAAGGCATTTATCATGGCGGTAATGTCATCACCTATTTCACTGTAGGGTATTCCCGATAAGACAAAGTCGCCATGCTCTTTCAGGTATGTATCCAGAAACGGTTTCAGGTCTTTCCAGACATCGGCGAGGTTGTTGCTGTTAAGCAGCATGTAATTATTGGGATTGTTTATTTCGTGCGCCACGCCGGACACGAGTATTCCCACGGAAGCCATTTTGTCCGATTGAATCAGCTTTTCCTGCTGTTCACGGGCCAGTTGTTCCACCCTTTCGCGTTCAGCGATTTCTTTTTGGAGCTGTTGGACTTTGCCCTTGAGATTGATATTAAGCTCGCGTTCCTTTTCTGCCTGATAGTTTACAATCGCCACAAAATAAATCACCGCCATGAGGGCCGTTCCGATGTAATTGAAGGACGAAGACACCAGGCCTGTAGGCGAAATAAAGACGATACCCGTGTAACCGGACAGGACCCACACTAGCGTACCAAAGGCTAGCATGAGAATGAAACGCCTTCTGGGTTTATCGCCGTCCCTTCTGTAGCTTTTAAAAACCATAACCAGCATATAGATGAAGATGAAAGCGAAACTGGTCATAAGCATATTTCCATAAAGGCCCATTTCCATGTCCCAGATATCTTTCGGGGCTTCGGGTACTTTAATCATCAGCTGGGTGAAGGCGGAAAGCGCCATGGCCACCACGAAAATCGAAAGAACAATAATCCGAAAGTATTTGACTTTAATCCAGAGGACTTTCGTGTCCAGTCTTTTATCATACCCGGTAAATGCGAAGAAGAACAGTATTAACCCTATGGGTATCAGAGTGCCGATTGACATGATGGCCCGCATCCAGGTCTTGATATTTTCCATGCTTCCATAATGGAACCATAGGAAGTAAGAAAAGCTGTCCACGGCCAATGCCAGGGTAAAGAAAGCGAAGGTGCGGCTGATGTTCTCACGCCTGCGCAGCAGCCAGGTGATAACCGAAAGCAGGGTACAGAGAATACCCGAAATAAACATGGGAACGAAATAAATGTTCATAATGTGCTTGTTCTGATATCCGGTCTGGTTGGTAAGTGTGTCAGCTTAAGTGTAGCTAATTTCACAGTCAATTCGGGGTAATTATGGAATAATCAGGACATCAGGATTTTGCGCGGAAAAAAAAAAGGAACTTTTTTTATGCTGCCTTGTCTAAATAGCATGAAGACATCCAAAATACCCAAACAAAGAGGAGGCTTTATGCTTAAACAAATCATTCTCAGCGGATACTGCGCCCTGCTTTTGGCGGTCTCGTCTGATGCCGCACACATTAAATTCAAGGGTTACAGATTTGAATCATATGTGGTGGGCGATAACCTCAGCCGTTTTCCCGAGGCCAGGAAAAAAGAAAAATCCTGGCTGCAGGTGGAAGAAGGGGCTGAGTATTCAATAGTGGTCAACAATCCCCTGCCCGTGCGGGTGGCGGCGGCAGTGACCATTGACGGGCTCAATACCATCGATGGCAAGCGCACCACGCCCAAGAAGGCCCGGAAATGGATTATCGAAGCCCATTCTTCCATAACCCTGCGCGGGTGGCAGACCGGCAACTCGTCCCTGCGCCGGTTTGTGTTTACCAATCAGTCCGGCTCTTATGCCGAGTGGAAAGGCAAACGAGACTGCAAGCCGTACAACCGCAACCTGGGAGTGATCGGCGTGGCCTATTTCTGGAACAAGGCGGAACTGAAAAGGGCCTTCAATCCCCCCAGGCCTTTTGCGGAAAAGGGAACCGGCAAATCCAGCCGCTCCAAGTCTAAGCGCGCCCCGTCCGCTGATAGTGAGTTGGAAGCGGCCCCGGCTGAACCCAGAGCCGGCACCGGCATGGGCCATAAGGAAACCCACAATGTATATGAAGTGGCATTCCACTATGACACCGGCATGTATCACTCCAGGGCCGTACTGACTATTTATTACGAATTCGCCCGGAACGTACTACAGCCCCGGCCCTTTATCGAAGAATACTCCAAAAACGAATTCGCCCCGGAGATGCCGTAATTTGGGATTGGTTTTACGATTCCGGGAACCGGGAGTTTCCGGAAGAAAAGAAGCCGTGTTATAGATTTTTTTATCGAGCATGGCCCAATAAATTCCCGATCCAAACCCCGCCAAATTTCGATCTTTAAAATCTTTTGATGTCACATGATCTACAGGCAATACGTCTGCGTTCAATACCGATGAAATTGCGTCCTCAGTGTCTTTTACCAGTAAACTTGGGATACATGATGGTGAGGTCCTCCGCGTCGGTTATCACCATGTCATTATTCACATCCAGGCGTTTGAGTTTGCTGCCGACGGCTTCTTTTCCCAGAGTTTGAAGGGCAAGCAGCCTTTCAATACCGGGCACGTAATTCCTGTGGGTGAAGATTTGTATATCCCCATGGGTGTATGTATAAATATCCTCTTCACCTGTTTTGCCGCCGTCCACCATGGAAATAACCCTGGCCGCTTCTTCCTTTGTCCTGCAGACTCTGGGCCGCTTGCCGCCGCTTCTTTTTCGGCCTTTGCCCATCATGTCTCTGCAGGATATTTTCCCGGCGTACCTCTTGCCCGGCAGGAGGTGGTCCTTGCAGGCGTATGCGTCTGCCGGATCCAAGTCGTGTGTGGCGGTTATGACAATACTTTTTCTTTCGGAAGAATACTTGGCTCCCATATTCCGGAACAGCTGTATTTTATGCTCATCAGAACACGGCTTCCCCTTGCAGCCGAGGATTCGCTCAACACGGGGTACATAGGAATCGGTAAGCAGATACGACCTCCCATACACCTTGTCTCTGTAAATCTTGATTTCATCCGGATCAGACCGCACTCCATCCTGCTGATACAGGATCTCGGCTGCGTCCCGGGGATTCATTTCCGAAAGCATCCATCTGTTTATCACCCCTGAGCATCCTGAAAGCATATAGGTGAAAATGACGAACCCTGCCGGCACCAATGAGAGAACATGTATCAATTTTAAAGCCACAGAAAAGATAAGATAAAAATATGTAGCCAATTAAAAGTTACCATTTTGTCATCTTTTTTTCTTTTTATTGCGGAGATATCTATGCTATCTCCTCGCACGGGGAGGGGGCGCGGTTTATAGTGGGCTTGCCTCTTTCCCGGCAGCCGAAAAATTAATACAGCAATGAGTCGCCTTCGGCTTTTAGTTTGTCCATTTCCCGGTTGAACTTGAGGCTGATGGAAGCCAGTTCGCCGAACCATGAGGAGGTTTCCGCGTCTTGGTCGGTAAAATCGCCAGGTTTGTTTGCCAGACCGATCACTCCCACGGTTTTTCCCTTGAGATTAATAGGGGCGAACATCACGTTGCGCATCACCACATGGCCTTTGGGCATGAATTCTAACCATTTACTGTTCATGAAGTCGTTCTCATAGGCGGCCTTGTGAGTTTTATATACGGTTTCCCGTAGTCCGCGAATGGGCATGGGAAGGTTGGGGTCCACACTGCAGGGCAGGCCCCCGGCCTCCAGAAACAGGACCTCATTTTCAGTACCATCAACGTTCAGCAATGCCACGTAACCCGAAACGGCCCCTGTAAGCTGGCGGCAGTAGTCGAATATGGCCCTGGCTGTTTCTATAAAATTATCTTTCTGCAGGATAGCTCGCGCGCCGCCGATAACGGCGTGCAGCTTCTGTTCAAGCGAAGGGCCCTTCTTCATGATAGGAATAAAAGTAGTATATTTACCTGGAACGGGAAAGAACTGATTTACATTGTTCTATCAGTTTTGGATTGATTAGTATATCAAGTCATCCAATGAATAAACCATATGTACACAAGGGGATAGCCGGCGTTGGCGGCCATGTGGATGGTTCACAGTCTCTGTGCGATCCTGATAGATTACAGGTATACCCCCGGGACGACGGATGGCATTTGGAGAAACCGGCCATTGGGGATTTCCAGTGGTGGTACTTCGATATCATGGATGCTAAGACCGGGTGCGTTTTAAAAATTGTCCTGCATGTGGGAACAGATCCCATGAAAAGGCGCGTGTTTCCTCAACTGGCGCTTTCCGTTAAAGTAGGGGGCTCCAGTCAGGCTATTACCAGAGAATACCGGATGGAAGATCTAAAAGCATCCCCAGATAGGTGCGATGTTGCCTTAAGGGATGAGATCCGGATCATAGCCGAGCACTCCGCAGAATATCCGGTATACAGCCTTTCCATAGATATTCCGGAGTTTAAGGCTGGGTTGACTTTTACCGGGGAAACACAAGGCTGGAAACCACTGGGCGATAAAGTTCCGGTTCAAAAGGGAACGAAAAGGGGTGAGTTTTTCTGGGCCGTTGCCGCACCCAAAGCTTCGGTGCATGGGGAATTTGTATTCAGGGGAAAACGGCACAAACTGGAAAACGCTTTGGGTTATCATGACCAAAACTACTGGAAAGCAGGTCCGGGTAAAAAACTGTTTATGGATGACATGATTCCCAGATGGTATTGGGGAAAATGCTATGCGGGAGAGTATACGGTTATCTTCATGGAAATCCGGTTCAAAACCCATGCCCTAAAGTCCTTGATGGTTGCCGAAGGCGGACAAATCGTTCACAGTTCCAATAATGCGGCTGACATACGGGCGGAGGAAATGAAGGACGATGCGCAATTAAAGACTTCCTATCCCGGCCGGTTAAGGGTAAGCTCTACGGACCATGGTTTTCCCTTTCAGGCGCTGCTTGAATCAGTCGAAGTGGTTGACAGGCGGGATTTGCTGACAGGAGTCCCCGGCCTTCTTAAGTGGTTGATAAAACTGCTGGTGTCCAAACCCTCCTACCATGGGATGCTGGCTGAGGCAACGGTTAAAATAGGCGATCAGGAGATAAAAGGCTCCGGTATTTATGAAGTGATGGTTTTCAGGAGCAGGGGGTAGTGAAAGAAGGCTTTGCTAATACGGTCTTGCCGGCAGCAGGAGCAACCGCGCTTCTTCACGGCCCTGAACGAATGGGTGTCCGGATTGGAATGCCCGGCGCGAACGGCTTACGATTTAGCCCGCCCGCCCTCCGGCTTTTCCGGCATTAATCGTTTCGCCGTTTCGCCTTTTTGTAATTCTTGACCATTTTCCCGAATGACTTGTCCTTGTTGCGCTTTTCTGTATATGACATTTCATAAAAATTTGCTTCTTTATTGAGCTTCAGATAATTCTGATATCTTTCACTATCGATTTCTCCTTTTTCGACAGCTTTGAGGACGGCGCATCTCTCTTCATGAATATGGGTGCAGTCTCTGAACCGGCAATTTTTCGCATATAAAGAAATTGTTTCAAAGGTCTGTTCGATTCCTGATGCAATGTTAAAATTCCCCAACTCTCTTAATCCAGGTGTGTCAATAAAGATGCTCCCGGATTCAAGGCGGACCAGCTGGCGTCTGACAGTGGTATGCCTGCCCTTTCCATCCTTATCTCTAACATCTTTCACTTTTAAAAGATTTTTCCCGAGCAGCCTGTTGAGCAATGATGTTTTTCCTGCTCCGGATGGTCCTAACAAGCAATATGTTTGCTTGGGTACGAGTTCATTAGATAATGTTTCTATGCCTCCTTCGGAAATGTTGCTGATAAACACATAGGTGTTGCTGAATTTTTCTACTTGAGTTCGCAGTTCGGAAATTTGTGATGAAGACAGGAGGTCGATTTTGGTGAATACAAGGATTGGATTGATTTTGCTTTCATTGAGCATGACGAGATACCGTTCCAGGCTATTGAGGTTTAGAGAGTCCGCGGACTGAACAACTAATCCGTAATCAATGTTAGAGGCAATGAGTTGAAAATCAATTTTCCTGCCGGGTTCCTTGCGCTTCAGTAATGTCTTTCTGGGCAGGACATTATGGATAATTGCCAATGAATTGCCGTCAAGCGCCTGAATAACGACCCAATCTCCCGCTGTCGGGAGGTCAGTGCTGTTTTCCGTGGCATACATGACCTTTCCGGAAAGTTCAGCCAGCATATCGTATTTGCCATCAGAGACTCTATAGTTGCCTTTATTTACTTCAATTACTCTTGCTGAGGTAAAACCGTTTGGAATGAGATCGGAACTGGCATTTCCAAACCACTCATCATATCCTAGCGAATCTAGCCCTTGGTTATTCAACTTTCGTTCCTTTTATATTTTACAAGTATGCTGCATCAAATATTCTTTTAGTTTAAAGGTTATGTTTTTCTGAACAAGTTATAATAATTCCAATAGAACGGTTTTTATCCAATCAAAAGCATCGTCTTGGTTATACACAATCCCAGGCCGAAGCAAAGCTTCCATATCTCCTCTAAAATCAGCGTCATTTAGTTTTGCATCCAAATTCAGTTGAAACCGCTTTTTTGCCGGCGGCTTATGGCCTGCAGCTATCATGTATTCTTTGAAACATTTGATGATATTCGGATAATTCAGGTTTGCATTCTGATTA
>JBHPJW010000068.1:0-12058 GCA_042567505.1 Fibrobacterota bacterium | reverse complement strand
CAGCCTGATACTAAAGGACTCTTCCGTGACCCCATCCGCTTATATCGACACCCTGTATGTATATGCCGATCCCTGGGGCGGCCGTCATTTTGATTCCGTGACCGTGGAATTGTTTTGCCGGGAAAGCTGTCTTGTCCTTTTTTCCCTGGAAGACAGCGTTAACCTGGTTTCTTACAGTGAACCCATTAACATCAGACGGAACCAAACGGTTTGGATCGCGGGAGTGGATGAGATCGGCAATCAGAGCAGGCCGATAGAAATTAAATATGTGATAGAGAAACAAAGCGGTAAATGTCCTGAAGGCATGAAGCCCTTTGGGTCTGAGGGCGGAGTCACGTGCATGGACAAGTATGAATGGCCCAATAAGGAAGGGGAATGGCCGTCAGCCTATGTAACCCATAAGGAAGCGATTGATTCATGCGCACTGGCGGGAAAGAGACTGTGCACCATGGGGGAATGGCAATTAGTCTGCTCCGGACCGGAACACTCCGTGTATCCTTACGGAAACAGGTATAACGAGAATTACTGTCCAGCCAAGGAGCAGGCCGTCAATCGTTCAGGCAGGTTTCCCGCCTGCCGCAGTTATTTCGGCATCTTTGACATGCCGGGAAACCTCTGGGAGTGGACCGGTACTGAATCTTCTCAAAGAACCGGGTATTTTATGGTGGCCGGAGGCAACTGGACCACCGGGGATCAGGCAACCTGCCGGCAGACAAAATACAGTTTCTTTCCCCAGAATCGATACCTGTTCGTAGGCTTTCGGTGTTGCTCTGACGTGGATTAGGACTATTCCGGCCTGCCGCTACAAAAAGCCCTTTTCTTACTAGATTACAGTTTTCAAGACAGGTTTATCACTTATGATTAAAGTCAGGAACCTCAAGGCGGAAATATCTCGCTCCTTTCAGCTGCATGATATCAGTTTCTCCCTGCAGTCCGGTGAGATCCTCGGCGTTATTGGCCCCAATGGTGCGGGGAAAAGCACTCTTGTGAAAATTATATCAGGATACCTCAGAAATTTCGGAGGAACTATTGAGTTGATGGGAAAACCTCTGGAAAGTTATACCACGGCCCGGAGAGCGAAACTCATGGCCGTAGTCCCTCAGGAACAGATGCCTGCTCTCGGTTTTACCGTAGGTGAGGTCATTCGCATGGGGCGGTATGCTCATCAAAATCCCCTTGGCTGGGACAGAGAAAATTCCCAAAAATGCGTTGATGAGGCCATAACATTAATGGAACTGGAAGAGATTGAGAACAGAAGGCTTCATACCCTGAGCGGAGGGGAAAGGCAGCGCACATCACTTGCCAAGGCTCTGGCACAGGACCCAAAAATCCTTATCATGGATGAGCCCACCACTCATCTGGATCCCGCGGTCCAAATCCATTTCATGTCCAAAGTCAGGCAAATCCAGACTGAAAAAGAACTGTCCGTGTTGACTGTGATGCATAACCTCAACCTGGCCGCCAGGTACTGCAGCAAACTGCTGCTGCTTTCCCGGGGAAAAACCGTTAGTTTCGGAACCCCTGAGCATGTTTTAACAGCTCAGAATTTAAACCGGGTGTTCAAGCTTGAGGCGACCATTATCAATCACCCGGTTACCGGGGTGATTCAGGTTCTTTTTTAATTCCGTAAAACAGCAAACAGGCGGTTTTTATTCGTAACATTATATTTCCCAACGCTTTACAGATCTCCGTTTATTAATTCCCCTCGTCCCTTCAGGCAATTTCTCCCCGGTGGGAATGTGTAGCTGTTCAAGAGTTTTCATCTGCTCCCTGAGACCAAATATCACTGCTCCCCATTACCCAATGTACTGTTGCCTCCGGTGGGCTCGGATTAAGGTTTGGGTTCAATTTTTCCATCTCCAGGGTAGACCGTCCAACGTAAAGAATCGCGGAAAAACCTTTATTTTAAGGTTGTTTTAGTGATATAATTTGCTTTTGCGGTGACATAGTCATGGAAACTTCAAAAGAAGATATTTTGAGGATTCTCCTGGTTGAGGATAATCCAGGTGATATGGTGCTTCTCCGGGAAACCCTCCGGGAAATGACCGGAGCTCATTATGAGCTTACCCATGCGGAACGGCTGGGCGAAGCAGAGAAACAACTGAGGGAAAGCGCCTTTGATGTCGTTTTACTGGATCTGAACCTTCCGGATGGGAAAGGCCTGGGAAATATTTCTAGGATTTCCACAGCCGCAGGTGGAGTCCCCATCATTGTGCTGACGGGACTGAATGACGAAATGGTGGCCGTGGAAGCTGTCCGACAGGGGGCCCAGGATTACCTGGTGAAAGGAAATTTTGCCCCTGATCTTTTCTGGCGGGCCATGCACTATGCCGTAGAACGCAAAAGCATTGAAGAGAAGCTTCAACAGGCCAAAACCCAGGCGGAAGCCGCCACCAAAGCCAAGTCCGAATTCCTTGCCCATATCAGTCATGAAATCCGCACTCCGCTGAACATCATCCTGGGCGCGGCAGATCTGCTTTCTGAAACCAGTCTCGATAAAGCCCAGAAACAATATGTGGAGATCTTCAGGACCTCAGGAGATACCCTGCTTTTTCTTATTAACGACCTGCTCGACTTATCAAAGATCGAGGCGGGTAAAATTGCAATGGAAAAAATCGACTTCAGCCTGCAGGGACTGATTGAAGAAATACAAAAGTTCATGAACATAGCAGCGGAAAAAAAACAAAACAGATTTTCATGCGAAATATCCCCAGAGGTCCCCGAATACATAAAAGGGGACCCTCAAAGACTGCGACAGGTCATCTTCAACCTTCTGGGAAATGCCATAAAGTTTACTCAGAACGGAAAGGTATGCTTGAAAGTCCAGACAAGGGATGGGGACGCCCCATCACTGCTTTTCTCGATCCGGGATACGGGGATTGGGATTCCCAAGAGTAATCTGAAAGTTATTTTCGAGGCCTTTACCCAGTCGGATTCCTCAACCTCACGAAAATTCGGAGGCACCGGCCTGGGATTGGCAATCTGTTCCAAGCTGGTGAAGTTAATGGGCGGAGAAATATGGGTGGAAAGTAAGGTGAACTCCGGCAGCACTTTTCATTTTACCATTACCTTTTCAAAGGCCGGCGCCCGGAAATCCGTTCCACCGGAAAAACCGGAGTCACAGGAGAAAGACGGAGCCCTGGACAAATACCAACCCCGGCTCAAGCTGGAAAAACCCCTTAAAATCCTGCTGGTGGATGACTCAAAGGACAATCGACTGCTGATCCGGGCCATCCTCAAACGGGAGAACATCGACCTGGACGAAGCGGAAGATGGAAAAAAAGCTTTTATCAAATTTGCGGAAAATGCCTGGGACCTGGTTCTCATGGACATGCAGATGCCCGAGGTGGATGGGTATACCTGCACGCGAACCATCAGGGATTGGGAACAGAGAAAAGATAAAACTCCAACACCCGTGATAGCGCTCACCGCCTATTCGCGGAAAGAGGACAGGGAAAAATGCCTCAAGGCGGGATGTTCCGAGTACTTGAGAAAACCCATAAAGAAAGATGACCTGATTGACATGATTGAGAAGTTTTCATCAGGAGAAAGCCTGGAGAGAAAACTGGAACAAGCCACTCCGGAGCGGCCTGTCTCTGCCAAAATTGATCCTCTCCTCAAGGACCTGATTCCCGAATATCTGGAAAAAAAGAAGGCCGAGTGCAACGAAATCCTGGAATTGACCAAGGCCGGTGACTTTGAACGGGTGGCGTACATAGGACACGGCATGGTGGGTTCAGGCGCGTCATACGGTTTCTCCGATATCTCTAAACTCGGCAAGGAAATCGAGCTCGCCGCCCAAAAAAATGACGACAATGCCATCCGCAAAAAGGCCGGGGAATTATCTGTTTATCTCAATGACGTTAAGGTGGTATACGCTTGATGAAGGCCCTTTTGGCATTTCCCGATACTGCCTCTCCTTTCCCAAGACTGAGGATGACGGCAAGCCTGGCGCTCTGGCTTTTTGCCGTTTCGGGATTTGGGATAGACCTGGACCGGGTTTCCATCAACGGATTCACCAGCATTGAGGTTGAAAAACAGCTGGATGAAGTAGGCCCGGGTGATCCCAACTATTCCATTGATGCCGACCTGTTTGATCTTCTCCTCAATTTTCAAATCGGGGAGCGCATGCGCGCTACCGTGGATCTCGCGTGGGAGCACGGGGCTGAGACAAACCGGTCCTACGGCAGCACCAACCTGGAATACGCCTTCATTGAGCATACCATCCTTGATGAAATAAAGGTCCGGATAGGTAAAATTCTTACTCCCTTCGGAATTTTCAACGAAATCCACCGGGCCAAGCCCGCTTACCTTTCGGTAAATGTTCCCGTCAGCACGACCAGTCCCGGAGCTTTCGCCCCTCTGGGTTTTTCATTCTTTCCCCGGGCGGGCGTAGGACTCTCCCTGCAGGGTGAAACCACTTTTGATTACGGAAAAACCCTTGCATACAACCTGTCCATTGCCAACGGCATGCAGGACTCCGCCTCCAATCCTTATGAAAGAGACGGCAACAAATCCAAATCGGTAACCGTCAGGGTCCGGTTTGATGTCATGGAAAACATGCGCGTCGGAAAGTCCTTTTATGTGGATAATCCGGCCGATTCGGATCCCAGGATTGCCTTCAGCGACGGCTATGAAATGGAATATTCCCTGGGCAATTTCCGCCTGCTGTCGGAATTCGTCATAGGCCACCAGTTCAGAGACGGGACGGATACCACAGAGTCACAGTCCCAGCAGAGAGGGTTTTACGCGCAGCCCTCCTACGCGTTTGACCTGGGCCTGATTCCCTATTTGCGCTTTGAGTTTGTTGATCCCGACACCAGGAATGATAAGGACTTCAGCATGGCCTTTATCACGGGTGTCCACTATGAAATTTCCAAATGGTACATGATTAAACTTGAAACAGACTATTTCCACTTCGGCAGCCGCAGCCGGGTCGCTCCGGTCGCCGGCTTTGGGTATACGGAAGTGAAAATGTCGCTGGTGCTGGGATTCTAGGAAGAAGGGACATGATAAAACTGCGGACATTGCTGTTTATTTTCCTGGCCCCCCTGCTGTGCCTCGCCGAGGACAAGGAGGAGCCCCGCAAGTCCTATATGGTCATAGTCAATTCCGAAAACATCATCGAGCATATCACCAGGAATGAACTGGTCGTGATATATCTCGGCAAAAAAACCCTTTGGGAGAATGAAATCAGGATTATTCCCGCCATGCTGTATGAGAGAAAAAAGCCCATGCGCGAGTTTATAGAAGCGGAACTGCACAAGACCCTGGGCCAGTACCGGGCTTACTGGAAGAGGCGGCTGTTTTCCGGCGGAGGCACCGTGCCGAGGACCTTCCGGACGGCCAAGGAGCTCATGAACTTTGTGGCCAGAAAACCCGGAGCCATAGGGATTGTACCCGCTGGAACTGAATTAATAGAAGGAGTGAAAGCCGTTGACAACGGCACTGAACCATAATGGCCATTCGAAACCGGACTTCCCTGAAGTTTAAATTCGCGCTGCTGCTGACCGCTTTTGTGGTGACCACCGGCAGTATTATCGGCCTGTACTCCAACACTTCAAAAAAAGTCACGGCGGAATTGAGCGGGGTGGAGGGGACCGACTTCCCCAGGTTTTCCGAAACCACAAATCTTTCCGCCCGTTTTGAGGAAATCACCCGCCTGTTTGAAGACGCGGTACTCACGGGGGAGGACGTCCTTTTGGAAAGGGCCCAGGAAGAAAAAACCCTGTTTGAAGCGTGCCTGCGCAATCTGAATCAAAAATACCCGTCATCAGCCGATTCCACAGTTTCCGCCATAGAAAAAAACTTTCACCAGTATTTCTTCGCCGCTCATGAGCTCGCTATCCTGCTCTTAGACCAGCAAAGTACGGAACTGGCCCAGATGGCCGGCTTCCAGGACAAGTCAATGATCGTCTCCGGACTCAAGAAGGAACTGGAAGCGGATCTGGGACAGCTGCTGGAACATTCCAATACCCAGGTCCAGGCGTCACTGAGAAGCTCCAGGCAGGAAATACGGGACATACTGGTAAGGACCCTGGTAATCGGCCTGGCAGCCTCAATGCTGATTTTCATCTTTCTGGTCTATCTTTCCCGGAGAATCATTGTGCCCATCAGCACTCTGTCTAAAATGACCGCCAAAGTGGCCCGGGGTAATTTTGAGGAGGGAAGAGAAATTCTGTTCCTGGGAAACGACGAGGTGGGAGAGCTGGCCCGTTCCTTCAACACCATGAAAAAGGGCTTGAAGGATACCACGGTTTCCAAGGCTTATGTTGATAACATCATACGGTCCATGGCAGACTGTCTGATTGTACTGGACAAGGAATTCTCTATTGTGACCGTCAATAACGCCTGTATCCGTCTGCTCGACTACAGGAACCGGGACGATTTAATCGGCAAGCACATTGATAAGGTTTTCTCGGGCGAAAAATTCAGCGACTGGACCAAGCGGGAAGGGCTCTTCAGCCGGGAAATGATAAGGGAAAGGGCCAGGGAACTGGTCACCAGCGGCGGAGAGAAAATCCCGGTAATCTTCTCCGCCTCCCTTTTAGAAAACGAGGAAGGCCTGCAGGAGGGTATTGTCTGCGTGGCCCAGGATATCACCGACTTGAAAAACGCCGAGGCCGAGCTTGAGGCCCGCGCGGCCGAACTGTCCCGCTCCAACGCCGACCTGGAGCAATTCGCTTATGTTGCTTCGCATGATTTGCAGGAACCCCTGCGCATGGTAGTGAGTTACTTGCAACTGCTAGAGCGCCGCTACAAGGGCAAGCTGGACGAAAATGCGGATGAATTCATAAACTTCGCCGTGGACGGCGCGGTCCGCATGAAGGGCCTTATCAACGACCTGCTGACCTATTCCCGTGTCGGCACCAGCCCGGAAGAGATGCGCGAGGTGGATTGCACCGACGTGCTGAAAGGGACTCTCAGGGTTTTAAGCGCTTCCATTGAGGAAAGCCGGGCTGTTGTCACCCATGACGCCCTGCCCAAAGTGATGGCGGTGGAAACCCAGCTGGGACAGTTGCTGCAGAACCTTATAGGAAACGCCATCAAATACCGCGGAGAAGCGGCTCCCGCCATACATGTCGGCGCAGAAAAGAAGGATGATTTCTGGGAGTTCTCCATAAGTGACAACAGCATAGGAATGGAGGAAAGATACCTGGAACGCATCTTTGTGATTTTCCAGAGGCTGCACACCAAGGAAGAATACGCCGGCACCGGCATAGGACTGGCCATCTGCAAGAAAATTGTGGAAAAGCACAACGGCAGAATCTGGGTAACCTCCAAACCCGGCCAGGGTTCCAGGTTTTATTTTACTCTTCCTTCGGCCTGAGCTTCCGGTTTTCCCATCGGCAAGCATTCCTGAAATTTCTTCGCTATCAGATGAATGAGCACTATGGCTGATTTTTTGCTTTTTTTAGGGAATTTTGTCTAAAAAAAACTACAGAAAGCAAATCGGTAATCAATACCCATCGGGGACCAGCGTTTTGTCCCCTCCGTGCTTCAGGTACAGGGAGAAGTACTTCCCGGCTTCCTCTGCTTCGGATTGTTCGTGGGCTATTTTTCCCAGGTAGAAATAAGGCATCTCTTTTTCCGGGCAGCGCGAGGTGACCTTCTTGCTCCAGGAGCGCGCGGGCTTGTCAGAGCCCCTTGCCAGGTAAATTTTCGCAAGCATGGACATCAGGTCACATGATTCGTCGTTGTCCTCCATGGCATTCTCTATCAACTTAACGGCTTTGTTTTTCCGTCCCTGTGAGAGCAGGACCTCGGCTTCCGCCAGTACCGTCATGGGATCATCCTTAGCCAGGGAGCCGGCTTCTTCCGCCCATTGTTGGGCCTCTTCCTTGTCCTCACGCTCCAGCGCGACCTTCGTCATCAGGTAATACGCCTCAGGAGTGGGCAATGACTCAATGGATTCCTGCAGCTTCTCCTCCATGCCGATAAACTCTTCCTCCATCTCAAAGGCGTATGCCGATCCCAGGTATCCTTTGGCCTTCCATTCTATATCCGGGTTCTCATGCAGCTGCCCGAAATACTCCCTGGCCATTTCCGCGTCCCTCAATTTGAGGGCGCACTGGCCCAGGTGATAGAGCGCCTCGGGATAATCCGGCCGGCCTTCCAGGGCGGACTCGAATTGTTTTCTGGCCTTCCCGTAGAAACCCAGGTTGAAATAGCACTGGCCGCTCATGAAAAAATATTCAGCATTGCCCTCGTCTGATTCGCTTAAATTTTCCATGCTCTTTTCCGCCACCGCGCAATCTCCGTCAGCCAGTTTGGATTTGGCCACGGACAGTTGAATTTTCTCTCCGTCGGGATGTCCCGATTTCGCGGCAAACTCGGCGGCTTTTTCCTTCTTCCCCGCATCCATATAGAGTTTCAGCAAGGTGGAGGCCACGTCCTCAGAAGGCGCTTTTTTATAAAGGGACTCATACGCGCTTATGGCCCCGGAGGGCTTGCCGGCGTTAGCGAGCGATTCGGCATACTGCATCAGGGACTCTTCCGGAAGCTTTGAAGCGGCGGGCGCGTAAACATTGACCGCCTCTTCCCATTGTTCATTCTTGTAATAGAGGTCTCCCAATTTAAGAACATAAGCTTCATTTCCAGGATCGTATTTCAGGGCGTTGCTCAAATAATCCTGGGCACGTTCAATTTCATCTTTCTGCAACGCTATTTCCGCGAGCATAACGTAAGCCTTTGGCTCGTTTTTCTTCTTTTCAGTCACTGATGTCAATATCTCTTCCGCCTCGTCCAGGGCCCCGTCCTCCATGTGCATCTTTGCCAGGCCCAGCCTCAGTCCCGAGCTTCTGGAACCAAGCTCGGCGGCTTTCTCCAGCGCGGCTTTGGCCTCCGCAATCTTTTTGATCTCCAGCAGGGCGGAACCATAGTGTTCCCATGCCTTGTAACCGGCTTTCTTATCCCTTACCACAAAGCCATACATGGCCGCGGCGGCCGTGTAATTTCCCTTTTTATATTCCTGCCGGGCCATGTTTCCGGTTACTTTTTCCCCGGCATAGTACTCCTCATACGCCTCAAGGGCGCTCCCCTGCTCACCGGTCTTAGCATAAGCCTTCCCCAGGTAAAAAAAGACTTTTCGGGAATGCTCCGTGGCTTCCTCAAAGAATTTTACCGCCGCCTTCCAGTCTTTTTTATCAAAGGCGATACGGCCCAGATAATAATTGACTTTGGGAGAGGGCTCGGTTTCACGCAAACTGATGAGGATCTCTTCCGCAGCGTCTGTCTTTTTCTGCTCATATAACAGAGCGGCCAGGCTGACTGATTCCCGGGATTCATCCGGAAACTTTTTGGCAAGCTCTTCCCCGTATTTACCGGCGGTTTTGGTTTTTCCAGTCTGGATATATGCCTCCAGGAGCAGAAAAGACAGTTCCCTGTCCAATTCGGGTTTCAACTTTGGATGTCCCAGGATGGTAACCACCCTGGAGAACTTCTTCGCCTTCGCTTCCTGCTTTGCCAGGGGACCGGCGTACCTCTTATCATGGGGCTTTCTCGCCTGAAGCCCGGCAAGTTGCTTCGCGGCCGCGGCCTTGTCTTTTTTAGACACATGGATTTTATACAAGGCATAAGAGACTTCTTCGTCGAACTTCCCCGCGGGAACTGAAGCCTGCAATAATTTTTCGGCCCGGTCGGACTGGCCGTTTGCGGCCAGAATCAAGCCAAGGCGCTTCTTTTCGCTGGGGGAAGCTTTGGGCGCCGCGGCAATCTTTTCCAACACGTCCAGCATGCGGCCCGAGTCCTTCTTTGCCTCCAGCAGACCGTAAAGGTCCTTCAGCGCTTTCCGGTCCTTGGGATTCCGGGACACCCATTCCTCATAGTTCTGAACCGCCTGCTTGTTCCTGCCCTGCTTTTTACTCTCCTGCGCCAGCAGCAACTGGTATTGCTTATGTTTGGGATCGAGCTCAACAATCATTCCCAGGGTATGCAGGTACTTTTCCTCATTCCCGCCCTTTTTGTAGAGATCGAGGATAGTTTCCAGGTTCTTAAGATTAGACGGGTCCTTCCTCACCCTGAATTCATACAGGGGAAGCAGCTTTTTATGCTGCCCTGTTTTCAGCAGGCATTCCACCACCATGGGCTCCGCCTCGATGAAATTGGAATCCGCTTCCACCAGTTTTGCCCACTCCTTGGCCGAAGAGGCATAGTCCTGATTTAAGAAATACGACTTGGCCAGTTTCAGCCGCTCATCGATGGATGGAGAACTCCGGCCCAGCAGTTTAAAAAGTCTTAAATTGGATTTTAACTCCTGGTCACTTTTTAATCCCTTTGCGAACACACGGGCATATTCAGGATTTTTCGGTTCTAATTGATAAGCCTTATTCAGTTCCTCAATGCCCTTTCCCTTGAACTCGGGCCTGGCGCGGATCTTTCCCAGTTTATACCATATATCGGCGTCTTTGGGATACAGGGTTACAGCCTTTGCCAGCAGTTTTTCCGCTCCCCCGAAGTCCCCGGTCTTGTACTTCAGGATGCCAAGCTCCCTGATCCTGGATTGAGACGCTTTTGGTTCAAGCTCAATCAGTTTCTCCAGCACCGACAAATGCAGGGAGCTTTCTTTCTTTTCCTTGCTGAGCAGGGGCAGCAGGAACTTATGCCCCTCGACAGATCCCGGATGTTTCTCTATCCACTTCTTCCCGTGTTTGACCGCGGACGGCATATCGCCCGCTTTCAGGTCCAGCCGGGCCAGTTTCAGCCACCAGTCCTTTGTCTCAGGGTCAAGCTTGACCAGTTCTCCCATGGCGTGGTGCAGCTTGGACTGTTTAACCTTGCCCGCTTCATAACTTTTCACCTGGATTTCCCGGATCTTCATGTCACCGGGTTTGTCCTTCAGGTAGTCCTCCGCCATTTTGCCGGCCAGGGAATAGTTCTTTCCGCCATAAAGGACCCTTATGGCACGGGCATTTCCCTTCAGGAGCTTTTTGTCCTTGGCGTATATTTTCTGGTAGAGCCCGGCAGCCTCCTTTTCCTGTTTATTAAGCAGGTGGCCGCGGGCGCAGAACAGCAGGGTCTGGGCATCGGCGCCGGATTTACTGGCCAGTTTTTTCAACAGGCCAAAATTCTCCGACACCTGCTCGTCTGTCTGTATGGTGCGCGGCAGCAAAGCCTGGTACTCCTCATTGCCGGGCTGGGTTTTCAGCGCCTTGCGCAAATACTTGTAGGCCTCTTGCTGGTTTCCCTCCTTTAAGTGAATCCCGGCAAGTTTGAATTGCGCCTGATGAGCCTTGGGGTTCTTGGCCTGCACATCCTGGTAGGATTTTTTCATCATCGCCTTGTCTCCGACCTTACCGGCCAGCTCCATGTACTTTTTCTGCAATTTGCTCTCTTCAGGATTTTGTTTGAAGGCCTTCTTGTAGGCCCCCAGGGCTTTTTTACTCTGATTTAATTTTTCATAAAGGCCCGCTACCTTCACCAGTATCTTCAAGTCATCAGGCTTGTACCGCAATATCATCTCATAAAACCGCACGGCTTCTTTGAGACGGCCTGAGGATTCATTCTTTTTTGCCATTTTCAAACTAAAGGCATGAGCAGTATCCGGAGCCAGCGTCACCAGTTCCTTCATGAACATAGTAAAGGGCTCCTTCTCACTCTTTCTATCCGCAAGCAGAGGCAGCAGAAACAACAGTCCCTCCATGGACTCAAGGTTTTGTCCCATCCACTTTTTACCATGCTTAATGGCCATGGCGGTATCGCCCGCATCCAGATCAAGCCGGGCCAGTTTCAGCCACCATCCCGTGATGGACGGATGAAACTTCATCAAGTTCCCCAGGTCCTTGCGCATTTTTTCCTTGCTTACCTTTGATTTCCCGTTACATTCGATTTGAATCTCACGGATCCCCCTGTCCTTGGGATCTTTCCTCAGGTAAGCATCCGCCAGCTTGCCGGCAACAGCGTATTTTTTTGCGGAAAACATGATGCGGATGACCTCCGCGTTCCCCAGCAGCAGTTTGATATTGGTCTGGTAAACCTGTTCATACAATTTGGCGGCCTGGCCAGGCTGGTTCTTCAGTATATAACCCCGGGCGCACAGGAGCTTGACACGGGGATCGGC
>JBHPJW010000067.1:0-12461 GCA_042567505.1 Fibrobacterota bacterium | reverse complement strand
GTGGTCAGAAAAATCCTTCCCATGGTCAATTTCTCCTGAGGAAGACGCGCCAGCCTGTCAGCTGACCGGTTGAATACGGAGTCGTCTATATCCGAGAATACCGGTTTTGCCCGGTGCAGCCTGAGGTTGTTTTTCCCATACATCGATTCCCACTGCTTCTTATATGAACGGTAAGAAGGCCGTTTTTCTCTTTCCGAAACCAATTCAATCACTCTCAGGGCCGCTTCCGCCGCCAGCCTGCCGCCTTGCATAGCTTCTGTTACACCGGCCCTGCTGATGGGATTCACCATACTGGCCGCGTCGCCCGCCTTAAACAGATTGTGTACCGCAAAGGGCCTGGGTGAGTGGCCGCAGGCAATAACACCGCCTCTCATATGCTCGATTTCCGCTCCCGGATATTCTTCTTTGAGAAAATGTGAAAAAAGTTTCTTAGGGGGAGAGGTCTTCTTGAATTTATTTCCAATCACGAGACCGATATTTGCGGTCCGGCCGTCTCTGGGAAAGAGCCAGGCATAACCTCCGGGAGCATAACATGTACCGAAAAACATCTGTATATAATTGACCGGATAGGTGATCCCGCGGACGATCCCGAAAAAAGCCGGTTCCAAATCAAAATCTCCCTGGACAATATCCTCATCCCTGGCAAAACCCTTTCCCGGACCGCTGCAATCGATTACCACTTTTGCCCGTAACGCTCCCGTTGAATCTCCCTCAATATTCACAGTCCGGTAGCCTTCTTCATATCTGGAAAGCGCTTTAACCCTGGTGCTGAAGTTGCAATGCGCCCCTCTCCGGACGCATTCTTCGGCAAGGCCTTTGTGCATGAGGGCACGGTTGATAATTATCCCGCTCCCCCGCTTGACAAATTTAACCCTGGTCCTGTTGGGGGCCACAAACTCCACCCCATCGATGACGGTCCGTATCCAGGCAGGATCGAGTCTGGGAACCAGCGCCTCCAGTTTCCCCCGGTGCACGGCTTCGGCACAGGCGACCGGTTCGGTCCACGGGTTCCGTCTGTCAACTAAAGCGATGGAGTACCGCTTATCAGATTCAAGCAGCGTTAGGGCCGCAAGCAATCCTCCGGGGCCCGCTCCGATAACGAGGAAATCATAATGATTGTTCAAGTGACGGTTCATCGGGGACAATCTAATAAAATTGGATCATTTGCAGCATTGCTTGGCGGCATTTACCGGGAATACCAGGGGACGCTCATGTTATCGGTTATCCGTAATTGGCAAGGGGTCAGAGCATAAGGGCAGTCTTCCCGGGTCTCCTGCAGGGAATTGATTACTTGTGGCCGGTCACCGGCCACCAACAGGCCCTCCACCCATCCTGAAACAAGCCTGTTACCACAGGCCTTCCCGCCGCCATACCGCCCTGGAATTAATCGGGAAGAGAGGTTACATTTACTGCGGAAAATTTTCCGGAAGACCGGGATGAGAAGGAGTTTTAATTTATGAAAGAGTATAAAACCAGCGACATACGGAACTTTTCCGTGGTGGGCAGCTCTCAAGTGGGAAAAACAAGCCTGGGGGACGCAATCCTTTACAACAGCGGGGCGGCTTCCCGTCAGGGAAACGTGGAAGACGGCAGTTCATATCTCGATTATCAACAGGATGAAATCGAAAAAAAGATATCTATCTCCTCATCCCTGTTCAGTGTGGAAACCGGCAAGGGAAAAATCAATTTCATCGATACACCGGGATATCCCGCTTTTGTGTCTCAGGCAGCCACCGCTTCCAATGTCTGTGAAAACGCTTTGGTGGTGCTGGACGCATCATCCGGAGTGGAAATCCTCACCAAAAAGGTCTGGCGCCGCTCCCATGCGGAAGGACAGAGCCGGTTCCTGTTCCTGAATAAAATGGATCATGAGAGGGTTGATTTTAACCAGGTGCTGAATCAGGCAAAGGAGGTCCTGTCCAAAAAAGTATGCCCGGTTTGCATTCCAATAGGCAGCGGAGATTCCTTTTCTGGCATTGTGGATGTTATCAGCCAGAAGGCATACATGGGCATAGGAAAAGATGCCGAAGAACAGGAGGTTCCTGATGACCTCAAGGCAGCAGTTCAGGAATACCGCTCAGAGTTACTGGAAGCCGCCGCGGAAAACAGCGAAGAACTGCTGGATAAATATCTTGAAGACGGCACTCTCAATAATGATGACCTTATCAAAGGAATGAAACTCGGGATTACGTCCAACGACCTTATCCCGCTGATGGTGGGCTCCGCCAGAAAGAACATTGGCATCACCAGGACAACCGCACTGCTTGATCAGCTCGCGCCCAGCCCTGATGAAAAGAAAAAACCCATCATCTCAAATGACGGAAAGAACTACGAACCAAACCCCGCGGAGCCGACCCTGCTGCAGCTTTTTAAAATCACCGATGAGGAAAAAATTGGTGAGTATTTTTTCTTCAAAGTATGCCAGGGGAGTGTAAGAGCCGCCCAGGAACTTATCAATACGGATTCCGGCCAGAAGGAGAGGATAGGCCATATGTTTATCTTTTCCGGAAAGAACAGGGATGAAATTGGAGTACTGCACGCCGGCGACATAGGGGCCACGCCAAAGCTGAAAAGCGTGAAAATCGGAGACTCGCTGTCAGTAAACAAAAACGGCATCATCGTCAGTCAGTTCAACTTCCCGCATCCGGTGATGTCTCAGACTGTTCAGACTGATTCTGAAAAAGACAATGAGAAACTTATTGAGGGTCTGCAGGCCGCCAGGCGGGTTGACCCCTGTTTTGTCAGCGAACACCGTCCTGAATTTAACGAATTAGTGGTTTCCGGAATAAACAAATTGCACATAGACACCATCATGGAAAAAATCAAATCCAAGTTAAACATCTCTTTTTCCCTGAGTAAACCAAGGATACCCTACCGTGAGACCATCCGGGGGACAGCCAAGGCGCAGGGCAAATACAAGAAGCAGACCGGCGGACACGGGCAGTACGGCGACGCCCAAATTGAAATCCTCCCCAGGGGCCTCGGGGAAGGCTACCTTTTTGTAGATAACATATCAGGCGGTGTCATCCCCTCCAAATACATTCCCGCAGTGGATAAAGGCATCCGGGACGCCATGTCGAAGGGAATCCTGGCCGGTTTCCCGGTAGTCGATGTTGAAGTGCGCCTTTTTTACGGTTCCTACCATTCAGTGGACTCATCGGACCTGGCCTTTCAGATGGCCGGAATCCTGGCTTTTAAAAAGGCCACCGAGCAGGCGAAACCCATCCTGCTGGAACCGATAATGAATGTAAAGGTGACGGTGCCCGAAAGCTCTGTGGGCGATGTCTCCGCAGACTTCAATCAGAGGCGGGGCAAAATCATGGGCATGGACCCCCAGGGAGATTATACAGTTTTGAATGCGCTGGTGCCTATGGTGGAAATGCACAGTTACTCTGTGGATTTGCAGTCCATCACCAAAGGAGATTCCGAGTATACCGAAACCCTGGAAAAATACGAACCCGTGCCCTCACAAATAGCCGAAAAGGTTATTAAGGAAAATCAGAAAAAAGAAGAGTGAGATCAGGCTTTGGGGATCCGGACAATTATAAAGTTTGGATTATGACTTCTCAATTAAATGAAAATCCAGGATGAACAGAAATCCAAATTCTGATTTCTGAACACTGACTCCTGTCACCTGACTCTTCATTATCTTTTCCCGGTAACCGGCTCACTTGCTTAGAAACAATCCCGCGATACCAGCCACAATCACAAAGATAAACAGCCAGCGGAGGGGGGAAATATGTTCCCGGAATACCAGCAGGCCCACTACCGCTATGGCGGCGCAGCCAAGCCCCGACCAGATGGGATAGGCTAGTGATAGGTTGATGTTTTTTATGGCAAAGGAATAAATAAGAAAGCTGGTCCCAAAGAAAACCATGGCTGTGAGCAGCGGCACGATCCTGGACCATCCCTGGGCCATTTTCAGAAAGGTCTGGCCGCTTACCTCAAGGCCGATGGCGCAAAATAACAGTATCCAATGCATATATCATGTACTCCTTTTCAGCGGAATGCCGATCTTATCCGGCTTGTTCCAAGGTTAAAGTACTTAACCGCATCGACCAGTGCATCGTATTAATGAAATATTTATACCTTTTGGCATGCCAAAAAGAACGTCATCCGGTTACGGAAACGGTGAAGATGCCCGTTCCGGCAACGCCACCGGATTCCTGGCAGGGGGCTCTTTTCCGGGGCCCGGCATAGTACCTGACCGTCACCGGCAGACGCTACCGGAAATGAAGTGCCCGGGGGACAAACACAGACCATTACCATGACCAGCTGGCAGATACTGAAGATACTTACCGTTGACATCTTCTCCTGGATGGCGCTGGGCATGGTCCTGGCCAGGCTTGGATTTTTTTCCATACAACACATACAGTTTGTCTTGAGAAAAGTAGTTATCAACATGCTCTTTCCCTGCCTGATCCTGGAAAAGATTCTTATAAACTTGAATATTTCAGATACACTTAATATGGCAATGCTTTTTGCAGGGGCCCTTGTCATGTTTCTGGGTTCCTGCTGTATTTCCTTTCTATGGGTGCCCAGGATCGCAGGAAACCGAGAATCTGAAAACACCATGCTGCTGTGCAATACCTTTCAGAACTATGGATTCATGGTCTTTCCCCTGGCCTTAAACCTGCTGGGAGAAAAGGGCCTGGCGCTCGCGCTGATATACTCCCTTACTGGTGACGCCCTGCTCTGGTCGCTGGGGATTTACCTGCTGCAGAGAATGCCCGGCGCAAAAATAAAATGGAAGGAAATCATAACTCCCCCTGCAGTTACTGTCCTTGTTTCCGTTGTACTCGCTTTGGCCGGAGTCCCTGGGCACATACCCGGACAGATATTCACGCTTCTGCATTATCCGGCCCTTCTAACGGTTCCCCTGGCTATCATATGCTCAGGTGGAATTTTTTTCCATACGTTAAAAGGCATGGGAAAACGTGATTTTCCCGTAAAGGAAATATCATTTTCCCTGACAAGCCGCATGCTGGTGCTGCCTCTTTTATGGATTGGCGTGATCAGCATGCTGGTTCCTCAATCTCTGGCCAAGTCCATTCTTTATATTGAAGCGGTGATGCCCGCCAGCGTGGTTATCACCGCGCTGGTGGCCATTTACGGAGGTGATCGGAAATACGCGGTGCTGTTCAGTTTGCTGACCGTCCTGCTTTCCATCCTCACCGTACCTCTTTATTTGAGCTTCCTCTTCTGAGTCCCCCCCCATAAAAAAACAATTAGGCGTATTTGTTAACAAAATCACCATATATTCCTTATGGAAGCCATAATTTGCTATATATTCTATACAAGGTGGGTTCGCTTTTTTAAACAATCTTTTTTTAACCAGCTAAACATTATGAGAAACAAAGTAAACTCCCATAGCCGCAGGAACTTCATGAAAATCTCAGCAGCCGGAGCGGCCGGCGCCTTCATGGGCGGCATGTCCTCAGAGGTCAGGGCCGCGGAACAAGCCGCCGGACAGGCGACCATCTGGCAGGACGGCATGCAGATTAATCCCAACATTGACAATTTAAGGGTGGTGTTGTGTCATGATCCCACCATGGTAGAGAGCAACCCCTTATTGTGGACCATGGAAGGCCAGAATGACCCCGTGGTGGAGGAAAGGGTGTATGCGAACATGGATCAGATGGCCATCGCGCTGGCGGACCGGGGCGTTCAAAACCCCGACGATACGGCCGCCAACGCAGAGGCAGCCTGGGAGACCATTTTTCAGAAACCTGCTGACAAGGACTGGCAGGACGTAAATGTGGCCATTAAGATAAACTCCGTGCAGAGTGACTGGCCAAGGCTGGCGGTTATAAACAAAATATGCATGGCACTGAATTCCCTGGGTGTCCCAATCGGCAACATGTGTATCTATGATGCCGGAGACTTAAACTGGGGTTATCATCACATTGAGTTTTTCCAAACCGACTACTGCCGGCAAAGACTTCCGGAAGGGATACAGATCACGGACATCCTGGGCGCAGATTTGGACCCGGGCCTTGATCTGGACCAAAGATTAGAGCAAGGAACGGAACCAATTTCTCTACTCGGGCAATCCTTTGACTGCGTGGCCGGCTTGACCAATGACTCCACAGACATCCTTATAAACATCGCGGTGAACAAGGGACACAGGTTTCAATACGTCGGCGGATTTACCCTTACCATGAAAAACCACCTGGGCTCACTCAGGTTCGGGCATGGCAGTACGGTTGAGGAAAGCATTGAGTTTTACGAAGCCATGGCAAAAAGCAACGCCATACTTGGAACCGGGCTCCCACCCCGTCAGCAGCTCAATGTCATAGACTCGATATGGGGCTTTGTCGGTGGTCCGAGCGGTGAACCGGACACCGCGACTCGCTGCCTGATAATGGGTACCTTCAGCCCCATTGTCGATTATCTTACCGTCAAGAAAATCCGGGACGCGCCCACCGAGGGAAACGGCGGGCCTCCTTACGGCATGGGAGTGACTGATACCGTTCAGGAAGTGGTTGAACATTTCGTCACTGATTTCGGATATACCCTTGAATCTGATGAGATACAGAACCTGGATTTTGTCAATGCCATGGCTTATCAATCCCCGGTAGGCACAAAAGAGAAAAAGCATCAGCATTACCCCGGCCGGGAACATATAAAAGTCCTGACAGTATCTACCATTTCCCGGAGGCCGTCAACGGCAGCGTTTTCCCTGCCGGTTTCGGGGACCTCGCCCGTGATTGAGATATATGATATAAAAGGGAACCTGGTCCGGACCCTCAGGGCAAAACGGCAGGGATCGGGAAACTTTTCCGCTGCTTGGAACGGCAGGAGCTCCAGGGGCGTTGCCATGAACCCCGGAACGTATCTGGTGAAAGTAACCTGTGGCCGGATGGTGAAGGCGGACAACCTGTTCCTCATGCCGTAACCACGCCGGTTGAGACGGTTTCCATCTTGTTATTCAGCGTTCGGTGTGTTCTAGAGCAATTGCTAAAAATCCCTGCACTGGGAACCAAGTTCAAAACACTTTGACCTGATTATATATCTTTTTCAATAATGATCTCGAAAACCCTGTCAGGGATATATGCTTTTGCAAGGATATAATTTTTCCTGATATACTTTCTCATTTCAACTTATAAAACTCTCCCAGAGCAAAACCATCTCCATAACCTTTTTATTTTCAATGTGTTAGGTTACGGCCTCTTTCCGGCAAAAAAGTAAAAAATATCAGATGGGAAACTTTCTCTAAAAAAATTACTTTTTAGAAAAAAAGGAAGAACCATGCCCAAGAAAAACCTAGCCCTCATAGAAGCCAAGAATTTCCTTTCTTCCCTGATTAATGATCCGGCCCTGATTACCAGAGGCTGTCTCCCAAGCATCAGGGAAATGGCCAAACTGGCGGGTTGCTCTCATTTCACCATGTGGAAAGCCATTAAAGCTGTGGAAAAAAAGGGCCGTCTCAAAGTTGTCCACGGCCGGAGGATCAAGCTCATCAGCGAACAGGACGGAAAGAACGTGGCCGCGGAACAGGAGAGGATTATTCGCGAGGCGGCCGACTTTACCTTCACCAAATGGGAGAAGCTGGAAGCCGAGATTGAGCAGGACATTTTCAGGGGAGCATTCAGTAACCGGGAAAGCATGCCGTCACTCAAAGAACTTCAGGCCCGATACGCGGTCAGTTATAAAACGCTGAAAAAAGCGCTGCAGTCCCTGCAGGACAAGCGCATCATTTCCCATACGCTTAAACTCCAGAATGTCTGGCCTGAGCCGGTAGGCAGCAAGCCCATGGTCTCCCTGGCATACTTTTACTGGGGAGACGACAAGGGAAACATCAAATTCACCACCCCGTTCGACCATGAAATCCTGAACATCCTGGAAAATGAATGCACCAACGCCAACATCAACCTGGAAAAAATCTCCTATTTCTATAAGAGGAAAAAACTGATGTTCTGCCACCACAAGGAAGTGACGTCCTCCCTGCCTGAAATATGTCAGGAGGCCTATGGCGTATTCATGCGGACCGTGTGCTCCCGGGACGTGATTCCGGACCTGCTGCCCCAGATGGCCGCGCTGGATAAAAAGATATCAGTTATGGATGAAATGGGCAGTCCCCATCTGGCGAGCATGTCGGCGCTGCCGGAGAATGTCCAGATATTCAACCACACCATCAGCGACACCGCCACCAAGCAGCTTGGCATGTATCTCTGCGGCCTGGGACATACAAAAGTGGCTTTTTTCTCTCCCTGGAAAACAGTCTGGGCGCAGAACAGGCACAGAGGCCTGGTGGAAACATACAGGAAAATGGGACATAATAACGCCGTATCCACCTTCGCCATCGACCTGGATTATCAGCTTCCTTCAGAAGAAAAGGAGCACAGCGCGGTCACGGTGCTGAAAGAAGCCTTCAGCGAGGCCAGTGAAAAATGGAATCCGGAGTTTCCCTCCCTCTCAGTGATAAAAAGGAGGCTCAAACCCCTGCTCAAGGGCGAGATCTGGAGAGAGTACACCCTGGAAAAACTCAAACCGCTTTTGGACAAGGCGCTCTCCGATCCTTCCATCACCGCATGGGTCGGAGTGGATGACGACACCGCGCTTATATTGCTCGATTACCTGAAATGGAAGAAAATACATCTGCCGGAGGACCTCTCGCTGGTCGGCATTGATGACAATGAGGAATCCGCCCAGAACAATCTGACCACCTATAACTTCAACTTCTCTCACTTTATATATACCATGCTCATGTATATACTCTATCCTTCCCGTAAAAGATCCAGGGTGCGCATACCCATGGAAATGAAGGGAAGAATCGTTGAGCGGGGTACGACCAGGAAACTTTATTGAATTTGGCCGCAACTCATACCGCCGTGCGCAGAACCGCCATGTTGTCTCTTTGAGAAATTTGAATTTTTAACAGGCGGTTAGTATATTCCTTTTGCCATTTTAATAACATCACGATTATGCTGAAATTTTTGAAAATTGGCCTTTTTGGGAGTATTGCCTCACTTTTATTTTCCGCAGTGTTTACTCTCCAGTCCTGTTATTCCCCTGAACCATTTGAACTTCCGGAACTGGTTGTTGAAGTCCCTTATGTGGCCCAGACTGATATTGCCGCCTTTCTGGGCACCAGCAACGCCAAACTCGTTTTCACCAAAAGAGATCCCAGGCCCCGCATATTCTGGTCCGATTTAAACCGGCCGTCGCCGACCCTTATTCCCCTGAGAGTGCCTGCGGACAGAGATAATTATAACGCCGACAGCCCGCTCATATCTCCCGACGGAAACTGGGTAGCTTATACCATGACCGGCGGGGGGGGGGCGGCGGATCTTTCGAAGCCTATATCCAGAGACTGGATTCAGCTTCGGACGCCATACTCATTGACCAGGCCGGCTCAGATCCCCATTGGTGGATGGATCCCAGCGACAGCAGCATGTATGTAGTGTACGCAAATTCCGGAAGGTTCGTGATAGGCCTGGAGACCGAAACAGGAGCCACCATGAGGCAACAGGTCGATCTGACGGCAGGAACAAAGGTCGGCGGACCGGATACCCTGGTTGACAAGCCCTTTGTTGGAGGCATGACCGTTGACGGCAATTTTCTGGTGACAGGATATTCCGACGCGGCTTTTTATGATCTGCAGAACAGCCTCCTGACCCTCGTTAATTCTGGCGAACAAGTCTGTAACGCCGCGGCTTCTGTTGATCCAGCCAATCCGAACCTGATGCTGTTCCTCAATTTCCAGGGCGAACAGAACATGACAGGAGATCCAACGGGCGCTGTGGGGCAGCATCACATCATTTACTTCCTGGACAACACCAATACCTACCAGGACCATATTGCGGTTCCCACAGGCATTCCCGAATGGCAGGATCCCGAGTGGTCCACCCATCCGGATTATATTGTGGCCCTGGGCGGCGAGCCGGCGGGGCCGCAGCATGTATATATCATCAGGAGAAGCGATAAGGCCGTGTTCAAAATTACAGAAGGATTAACGTTAAACGATACATCCACCCCTCACCTTTGGGTAGGCTCGTAGACGGATGAGAGTGTGACAATGCAAAAGGGAGTAAGAAAATTTTCCGGAACAGGGTCCTTTCGGGCAGCGGGGCTGGCTCTTATCATTTCCATGTTCTGGCTGCCCGTGGTTTTACACCACCTGTCTGCCTCCCGGACGAATTTGGAATCCGGAATATCGGCCGCTCATGATACTTCCCCGCTTCTTCCCCGGCTGACGCCCTGGGCCAGCATCGGAGGGTGCGGAGCCGGCGGCTCCGGCGGCACCGCCAGCAACATCCGCTGGATAGGCAAGGGCGTGAGTGGCGGATTGGTGGATCTGCAGTTCCTGTATTCCAAAAACATCGGCCAGAACTTTCTCTACGACACTTATCTGACCCGCCTGAGCGGCAAGTTCAACTGGAGCACCGACTGGGGCATAACGCTGCCCGTGGTCAACAAAACCGGCCCCCTTCAGCCCCAGACCAATGTGGACGAGGAGGCGGGCCATATGGTGGGCGGCATAGGAGACATGTCTTTTGATTACACAAAGAAATTCGGGCTCGAGGGGGAATATTATCTGCAGCTCTCCCTTACCGTGCCCACCGGACAATACAATATCAGCCGCGGAAAGGACAACTCCAAACTGTTCCTGCCCGTGAGCCTGCAGCGGGGCGGAGGCATATATACCTCCAATTTCGCCCTGAACTATACCAAAGACGTGGAAGACGGGCTCTGGATATTCGAAGCCGGTTACACCTGGCCTTTTGCCCTCAATTTCCACGGTAAAAACCAGATGGTGAACGGCGAGGCCGATCAGTATAACAGCGTTGACGAACGCTGGGACCTTCTCGACGGAGAAGAAAGGGACAGATTTGAATACTATTTCAAGCCATACGGCGAAAACGACCTGGGGGGATTCACGCCCCAGAGCCTGAACCTGGTCGCCTACTATGGATACAAGGGACAGGCCGGATTCGTGCATTCCTTCGGCCTTACTTTCAGCGCCCCCCTGGGGGTGGCCTGGATCCCCGAATTCAGCGCCTCCAGTTATGATCCCACGCCCGATCCCGACCACAAGGCCTGGACCGGATCTTTAAATTATGGAATGGAAATTTCCCGCAAGACACTGCCGATTTTCCTGGCGATCTCCAAAACCATCCAGGACCAGACCAATGAACCCAATTCCCTGGACCCCTACGATGACGGGCCGTTCTCAACATGGGACCAGCCCGACTGGAATGATTTGGCGCAGTCATGGACCTTTGCGGTGGGAGTGAAGGCGTCCCTGTTTTAACCGAGGAGAAGACCGGAATCTGCAGAACCAGAGCTAAAAGAACTGTTCACTGAGGAGTAACCTATGAAAAAAATATCCCTTTTACTTTCAAGTTTGTGCCTGCTGGTGGCGGTTTCGATGGTGATGGGTGCCGACGCCAAAAAAGGCGGAGAGAAGGCCCAGGCCCCCGCCAAAAAAGAAGCCGTGAAAAAGGCCGGCGGATCCAAAACCGTGGATACCTTAAAAGTAACCGGCCGGCTTTTGGAAATTCCCGGCACCATGCCGCCCAATGACATTTATAATTACGTGTATGTGATGAAATACCGGGTGCTCAAAGTACTGCAGGGGAAATATGCGGAAAAGGAGATCCTGGTAGGACAGTATAATCCCTTGATGCCCCGGGGGGAAATCAAGGACAAAATGGGAAACATCGTCGGGGGCAATGTGGAAGCCTTCAAGGCCGGCGACAAGCACAACCTTGTGCTGGTTGCCCCCCTGGCGGATTACTGGAGCGAGGCCACTGAAGACGAGTACTTTGACGAAGAGGAAAAAGTCCGGTACTTCGGCCTGCAGACTAATAAAAGCAAATAAATAATTTTTAAACTAATACATCAGTAAATTATGGTTTTTTCATCTCACGTTTTCGTTTTTTATTTCCTGCCGATCACCTTATTGATTTACTACCTGCTGGTAGCATCAAAAATTAATATCAGCTATGTCAATCTGTTCGTCACCATTGCAAGTTATGGGTTCTACGGCTGGTTCCAGCCCTGGTTCATAATCCTGATGTGGACCACGTCCTTTATTAATTATGTGTGCGGCAGAATCATTTCCAAACCAGGGGCATCTCCCAAAAGCAGAAATACGGCCCTGGTGCTTTCCATCGTCATCAGCCTGGGCTTTCTGGCCTTTTTTAAATACTACATGTTCTGTATGGACGGCATAAATAAGCTGGCCGAACTGTTCGGCGCGGGAAGCAATTTCTTTCATATCATGAGCGTCACGCTCCCCATCGGCATTTCCTTTTACACTTTCCAGGCTCTCAGCTACACCGTCGACGTGTGGCGCGGAGACGCCCCGCCGGTCAAGGACATGAAGACCTTTTCCTGTTTTGTCGCCCTGTTCCCCCAATTGATAGCCGGTCCCATCATTCGTTACAACACTGTGGCTGAGCAACTCCAGCACCGCACCCATACCCTGGCCAAAATGAGCAGCGGCATTGCCA
>JBHPJW010000066.1:0-12504 GCA_042567505.1 Fibrobacterota bacterium | reverse complement strand
GAGGCCCCATTGGCAGGGTCTTTGTGGCCAGCCGTCCGCCTGGAGCTGATGTTGTTGTTGATGGAAAGAAGATGGGCTTTAAAACACCCCATTGGCTGGAGGTGCCGTCTGGTCAACGCACCATAAGCCTGACAAAAGGCGCTCAGAAAGGATCAAAAGCAGTCCAGGTCAAGCCCGGTAAAAATAAGTCCGTATACATTATTTTAGAATAATGGATTGAAACTTACCGATTCAGATTACAAACCCGTATCGAGGCGGAAACCTGTCAGGTTTCCATCAAAAAAGCTCCCCCTTATCAGAATTGCGCTTTTACTGGGCGCGGCTGTTGCCGCAAACTTATTGATAAACCGTTTATATGATGATACTCCTGCTCCTGGAAACCATGCGGGTGATTCAAGCCTCTCCCTGGACAGTCTGGCCGGGCGGGAGCTTTCTGCCGGTTCCGGTATCAGCGTCCGGACATCTCCTGTCCTCTCCTCAGAAGAACAAAAGATGTTTGCGTGGTCGGAGGATTCCCTCGGACTGGTTCTCGTCTGCGCTCCCGAATCACTCAGGGGATGTTATGATTATCTGGACAGCCTGGCAATGAATTTTGGCAAATCGATTAACGCTCTGCTGGATAACCGAGTGATGGGGGCTTATTCGATCGGGGCGGAAAAAATCCTGATGAAAGTTTTATTTTCCGGTGAGAGGAGTTCTTTTCCATACTTAAAAGAAGTCGTCTTCAGGGGTAGGGAAGGGGAAAGGGTATTCTCGGCCGGCAACGTTCCCCTGGATAACGCTTACCTGGCCGGGGAAGAAAAGTCAATCGGCATCCGGTATTGCGATAAAGACGGAGAATGCTTGAAATCCAGGTCTTTTTCCCTGCCCTATGGTTTGGTTTCCGATGATGAAAAAAGCGGCTCTTCGTCTTTTGATGAAATTGAAGCGGTTCGCTGGCCCGTACCGGAATTGAAGTTCACGGGCGGGGGAGCCATACCGGTGAGGCCGGTTTCCCGAGGCAGGGTCGTTTACCTGTCCTCCAACGGCCCGGACAGCCTTTGGATTAAGCTTTATCATGGGGACGGCTTGTTTTCCTATTATCTTCGTATGGGTGAGCTAAAGGCGGGGCTTTTGCTGGGAGATTGGCTTGACACCTCTCAGACGGTGGGTCTCCCGGGCCGGGACGGAAGCGGCAGAGCCGGCTTTAGCCTGCGATTGGAGAGGCACGGTGTCTTTGTGCCCCCCCTGGAGTTCCTGGCTCTGCCGGAAGGGAACCGGAGTGAAATATGAATAAAAATTTAACTGAGTTTTACGCGGATCTGCTGGATTCCGGGGAAGCGCTTCATCCCATAGAATTTTTTGCTTTTCTCTTTGATATCATCTATAACACCTCATTGGCGGAAAAGATGATGACGGGATCGGATGAAAAGGCTTTTCATCTTTCACCGGAAAAGATCTGCAGCCTGTTCAGCAGCCGGGCCAGTCAGGAATTCGGCTCATTTTCCAAATTGGTATTAGAGACCTGGAATGTCCGTTCCTCCTCTGATATCGGGAGAGCGGTATTTAAGATGGCGGAGCATAAGTGCTTAACCCTGCTGGGCACAGAGACCATGCGGGACTTTGAGAGGGCAGGTTTGGATCTGTCATAACACTTCAACGAGTTATGCCTTTTTTTATCCTGATCATCTTGTTATCTACTCAAAAAAAAATGCTACTTTCTTGTTTTTACTGGCTAAGTAGGATAAGAATATTTGTTTATAAGACAGAAGATCCCGTATTCGAATTTAAGCAAGTGAATTTTAAATTATAAACCATATGGATCATTTTCGGTTAGAGGCCTGCAGGAAAAAAATAAGATACATTTGGCTGTGCGCGGTAACTGTTCTCCTTTTTTATCTGTTCATTAGTAACTGTTCCGAGAATAAAAATCCAGTGATAACAGACAGGTTTATTGACAAAGTTCCCGTCAGCGCGCTTACTTTTGAACAGCGCAGGAAATATATTACGCCGGATGAATCGGTTTCAATCCTGGTACAGGGATATCACAAGGGATTTGAGTGCAGTCAAATCAGCAACTTCAGCATTGAAGCGCAGGGGGACACGCTGCGACCGGATATCAGCTTTATCTATCCTGAACGGATTGACGACTGCCCTGTTTCCGGGGACGAGGGCATGGACAGCCTGTTGACCGTTTCCTTTGAGGATTGGGACACAGCCACGCTGCCAAGATGGATATACCTGGCTAATTCCGGAGACTCAGTGACTGACTGGGCTTCCCTGGTGAACGCAACAAAAGGGCTCCTGGACACTATCCTGGTGGATTCAACCAGGGCTGTATGGACGGATTCATCTGTCAACTATCTACCGGAGTTCTGGCCCATATATTGCAAGGATTCCGTCAGTTATGTTTTCTATTGCATCAGTGCTGATTCGCTCTATTTCAGGATGGAGACTGCCCGGAGGGAGGAAGATTCATGTGACCATCGAAATCTGTATTATAAAACGGAAACCGAGTATTTTCATAAGGTCCGGCCGGACTCTGTCCGGGGATGCGCTGTTATATTTGAGTAAGAAATTTTAATAATTATAAATTCTGAACGTCACCCTTACCCTAACCCTTGCCGATTTATCAAGGCAGCATCACCAGAGCGCCGGTCGTCATCACGTTCTTGTAATTGATGCGCATGAACTGGTCCTGCTCCTGTTTTTCGTCAAGGACTTCAAACGAGTCTCTGCTGATGATCCAAGTGCCCACATAGTAAATTCCCGCTTTTTCCACCACGAATTCCTTGTTTTCATCAGTGCGCAGATCAGCCACTTTTGCTTCATATCGGTCCGCGGCTGTTATTTTATCAATCGCCCATTCGCCCGGTTCAAATTCCATAAACAGGTTTTTTTCTGTTTCCGTTTGCACAAAGCATTCCACAGGAATGTCCAGGGTTTCCTCAGTGGCACGGTTCTTAAAAGTGATGACGAATTTTTTTCCAAATACCCGGTTATGCCTGATTTTTCCGTAAATCAGCCCCATCTTAGAGTCGGGATCGATCCTGTAAGTCCTGGGAAGCTTGGTATAGGGGCCAGATTTGCTGGAAGTGGCGCAGGCGCTGAGGAAAAAGAGTCCGGAAAGAAGCGCCGTTACAATTGTCATAATTAGTTTTGGTTTCACGTTCACTTCCTTTCATTTATAATCTGCCTGAAAAATAGAATTGACTTGTTGAAAGTTAAAGCATATCACGGGCTATTTCCCCTGGCATTCTCTATCAGCCAGGTTTTCATTATTTTACGAATCAACAAAAAAAATAAAAGATCTTTATCATCAGCCTTCCTCGGGTTCCGGGGCCAGCCACTGGATTTCAAACCGCTCTCCCAGCGGAGCATAGTCCATGTCCCTGATTTTTATACCGCATAGTTTCAGTTCTTTATAAATCTCGGTAATGAACAGTTCAACCCGGGCGTCTTTTTTGCCCTGGACCAGATATGATACCTGAATGAAGTCATAATGTTCAAATCCATTTTTCCTCAACACCCTGTCACCGATGCTGGACCGTAGGTTGAGGCCGTTTTCCAGCACCCTGAAATAACCGTCAGCCAAGTACCGCTGTTTGAGAATAGATGATATCAGCGCCAGTGAATCCCGGGTAATGGATTTTAATAACCTGTTGGTAAAAAGCTCATTCAGACCGGTACGGCTTTCTCCCAGCAGGGCCTTCATGCATCGAACCTCAAACTCTTTTCCCGCTTCTTCGGTTTTCCGGGAGACAAAACCATGACGGTACTTGTCTTCTGAGACAAGGTAACCCACATAATGATAACTGACAGAGCAGCCCGTAACAAGGATGCAGGCAAACAGGCAAACACAGGTGGAACATGATAGATTAACAAAGCTGATCCTTTTCAAGTGGGACGTTATCATAATTATGACTTCTGGATTATGTCATGCCGGCCTCCGGGCCGGCATCTTGCTGTGGTAAATTTGCTGCGGCAATATTCCGGGGCCCGGCTGTCGCCGTGGCAGGCAAGCCCGGAATGACAGACTTGTCCCTTTCTTCCCACATCTCACTTAAATCCTGTCTGCTGAAGCACCTGAGATTCCCCGCTGGAGCCTGTCCTCCGCGTAGGTGGAGGGCGGGTAATGACAGATACGCGGTCTTCCGTCATCTGTCATCGAGCCTCCACTTCGTTCCGCCTTCCCGCTTCGCTCTGCAAGCTACGCAGGACAAGTCGGCGGATTCGAATAATCGATATTTCCCCTGGCTATATACCAAGGTGTCCCGGGGTCCTGGGATAGGGGATAACGTCCCTGATGTTGGCCATGCCCGTGGTGAACTGGACCAGCCGCTCGAAACCGAGCCCGAATCCCGCGTGGGGGACGGTCCCAAAACGCCTGAGGTCAAGGTACCAGGCCAGCGGTGCGGGGTCAATCCCTTTTTCAGCGACACGGCTTTGCAGGACATCGAGGTCATCTTCCCTCTGGGAGCCTCCGATGATCTCTCCGACTTTGGGTACCAGTACGTCCATGGCTCGGACAGTTTTTCCGTCCGGGTTGATCTTCATGTAAAACGGCTTGAGCCCGGCCGGGTAGTCCGTTACTATGACCGGGCCTTTCAATTTCTCCTCGGTGAGATATCTCTCATGTTCCGATTGCAGATCCGTTCCCCAGGCCACCGGGTACTCGAATTGCTTTCCGCTTTCTTCCAGGAACTTGACCGCCTGTGTGTAGGTGATATGTTTAAACGTGCTTTCAACTATTTCCTCCAGCCTTGATACTGCCCCCTTGTCGATTAACCGGTTGAAGAAATCCATGTCTTCAGAACAGGTGTTCAGGACATGCCTGAAGAGGTGCTTCAGGAAGGCCTCAGCCAGTTCCATGTCTTTTTCCAGGTCGGCAAAAGCCATTTCCGGTTCGATCATCCAGAATTCAGAGAGATGGCGGGAAGTATTGGAGTTTTCTGCCCTGAAGGTGGGGCCGAAAGTGTAGACATCACCCAGGCTGCACGCGAAAGCTTCCAGTTCCAGTTGTCCGCTTACGGTAAGGTATCCGGGACATCCGAAAAAATCCCTGGTAAAATCAGCTTCCCCCCCCTGAACCGGCGAGTTTGTCCAGGTCCAGGGTGGTGACGCGGAACAGTTCCCCTGCGCCCTCGCAGTCACTGGCGGTGATAATAGGAGTGTTTATATACAGAAAGCCCCGTTCCTGGAAAAAACCATGTACCGCTACGGACAGGGCGTTCCGTACCCGGGTCACCGCTCCAAAGGTATTGGTCCTGGTCCGCAGATGAGGAATTTCTCTCAGCAATTCAAAACTCACCCGTTGCTTGCCGATGGTATAAGATTCCGGATCACAGTCTCCCAGCAAGGTGACTTTTTCCGCCCGGAGCTCCACCTTTTGCTTTTTTCCTTTTGACTCCTCAAGTACGCCCGACACAGCCACTGAGCAGCCGGGATAAAGCCGCCTTATCTCGTTCTGGTAATTGGGCAGGCTTTCATCAGCGATTATCTGCAGATTGCTGAAACAGGATCCGTCGTTCACTTCCAGGAAAGAGAACCCCCCTTTGGAGTCCCTCCTGGTTTTGATCCAGCCTTTGATGCTGGTGGATGTCCCACTTTGGGGAGTTTCCATAATGGATTTGATTTTTTTATGCATGCTTTGTCCTTATTTTCCTTCCCTTAAAGCAGCTGGGCGTAGCTACGTTAAAAAGACAATACCCAAAAGAAAAAAATAATAATTCATCGTATTAAAAGAGGTTCGCCCTAAGTAATTAATAAGCAATACTTTTCTGAGCTTTAATAAGCGTGTCCAGCAACTCCCTGTTCTGATGAAATACGGTTTGGGCGGTCTCATTAAAGACCTTCAGGTACTGCTTTAACAAGTCCAGTTCCTGTATTTTCACCAGGCCGTCCAGTATTACAGGCCAGTAGTTGTAATTGACGGGGCAGAAATTAAAAAGCGCGCCCATTGCCGCGACCAGGGATTTCCTTTCGCCCAGGGCGGTAGAGACCTTTGCCCGGACCAGAACAGCGGGAGAGGAAAGAAAGTTATGTCCACTCATGTCTTCAGCCGCAATCCTGGCTTTTTGGGTGTCTCCTTTCTGCAGACACGTTTCCGCCAGCCTCTTCAGGCAGTTATCCTTCAGCAGTTCGCAAATCATGAGATACTTTCCGGAATTCCTGTCATTAATGATGGCTACGCTGACGTCATTGGCAAATGCGCGATGGTAGGAAAGCGGCGGAATCAGGTATTCATAGATCGACCGGCGCGTGTTCACATCGCCGTCTTCCTTCATCAGTTCTCTCAGTGCATTCAGACAGGCTTCAGCGTGGCCGGTACTTTTTTCATGATCCGCTGTTGACTCGTGAAGCAGGAATTGAAAATAATGGTTGAGGACATCCGGCATGCCGCTGTCGGCGAGGAACCGGTTTTCGAGATGGTTCCGCAAGGATTCTACGGGAAGGCCCTGGCCTATATTTTCTTCTATCTTTGAAATGACAATACCCGGCATCATCTCACGTTCCAGCCCGGGCATGGCTTCGCACCTGGGCGACAGGACCTGAGCCAGATTGTCACTGAGGAAAGCTCCTCCCAGCATATTGGTTTTGACCACGCTTTTAAGGTTCCTGGGTTCAAGCCTGGAAGCGGTCCCGAACCCTGCCTTGCCCGTCCCCGGACCGGTGGTCATGTTTTGCCCCTGTTGTTGGCAGACAAAGGTTAACAGGGCATCCATCTGTCTGGCCCCGGTATGTGAGGCAACAGCCTCAAGAGCGTCGCGCTGCATGGTGAACAGCCTGTCCGGATTGGCCAGGATGCCTGAAACCGTTTGTTCCAGGGTATGGAGGCCATATTCCAGATAGTGTCTTCCCGCTTCAAAGAGCATGGGCATTTCCCGGTTTCCCGCTTCAATTAGGGGAATGGCTCCGCAGGCCATGGCCTCAAAGCACCGTTTGTTGGCTTCACTGCGGACAGAGTAGTTCCATACCAGCCGGCTCCGGTTCAGCAAGTTTATGTAGTCCCGGCCAAAAACCTGGCCGATGTATATGTTGAATTTACCTGCAAGCCGGGAAAAGTCAAAAAGACGGCAGTCCCTTTCGCGGTGCAGGTTGAAATTGAAGTTTCCGCAAAAGGAAATGTCGTATTTCCTCCCGGTCAATGTTTCTTCCCGGGGCTCCGGATCCAGCAGGCGGAAGTCACGGGGATTGTGCCCGAACAGGGGTTGGTGATAAACATTGTCCAGTCCCCAGGATCTGAGGATCTCAACTCCGGTACTATCCGTAAAGCAGTAGTCAAAGAGGGGGCACAGGTCTTCCAGAAACCGGATGCAGACATTCCAGTCGGTAATCAAAAGAACTTTTGGACCGCTGAACGCGGCCAGATCTTCAGGGACGGGGAGGTACTCTGGAGACGAAATGATTACCGCTTCGGGGAATTCATGTTCAGAAACCTTGTCGAGCACATCCGAAAGAGAGGAATATCTCTGGTAACTCCTCTCCGGAGTGGAGAGATACAGGTCGGGGATATAATCCGCGAACGTTTTCAGGAGATGGGGCTCGTTGATCGGGAGGTGGGTGTTTGAAAGGATTCTCATCAGCTTAATCTAGAATTCATAAGGAGAATTTAGAATTAAAACAGGCTTCAGTTATTTCCGTTTTCCGGATCCCTCCACCGTCCCTTTTCCTTTATCAACTCCACCAGGGCCCGGGGAGCGTCATGTTCGGGAATGTTCTTCCTCACGCACTCGCGGCCCGCGTACAGGCTTACTTTGCCGGCCGCTCCGCCCACGTATCCGAAGTCCGCGTCCGCCATTTCACCCGGTCCGTTCACAATGCAGCCCATGACGGCAATGGATACATCGCCCAGGTGATTAGTCAGGGAACGTATCTTCCGGGCAGTGGACTCCAGGTCAAACAAGGTTCTGCCGCAGCCCGGGCAGGAAATGTATTCAGTCCTGGTTCGCCGGGCGCCTGCCGCCTGCAGGATAGTATAGGCCAGCTCCGCGGCGTCCCTGGACCTCAAAGCGCCGGAGAGGTGGATCAGATCGCCCATTCCGTCGGCAAGCACGCCTCCCAGTTGGGCGGCGGCCAGCAGGTTGCCTTTGGAGGAGCCGTCGCTGGAGCCCCGGAGCACCAGCGGATCCCTGCGATCAATTCCCTTCAGCCAGGCGGCCAGATAACGGTGACGTCCTGTGGGATTTTTTCCCGGAAGCACAGACCACAGCAGGGCTTTAGCGGTCCATGTCTCCGGATGGAGCATGTGAAGATGGCCCATGTCTTCAACCACAATTTCCGTGACAGAACGGGGCGGGGAAAGCCCTTGCAGGATTTGCGAACTGGTCAAAGAAACAAAGCTATGGTTGTTCGGCTCAGCCGTAGAACCTGCCGGGGCATAACCAGAGACAATTCCTTCCACAGGTAGATCCGGTTTATCGGTTGTATACCATTCGATTTTGCGGTCCCCACCCGGTAGAGGGCTCTCATCGGGATCTGCAACGCCTACGGGAATTTTTTCTCTTCCCCCGGTAACCAACCGGCCCAGAGTTACCGGCCGGCTCTCCCGCCTCCTGAACTGATAGTAATTAATGTTTTCCTTTATCCTTTCTTGGGATGGAAAGTCTGAAGGTTCAGGCGCGCATATACCTGCAAGGTCCTGAGCCACAGGGATTTCGTTTAAAGGATCCTCAGTAAGGGACACGCGGATGGTATCTCCTATCCCATCCAGCAGGAGTGATCCGATGCCCACGGCTGATTTTATCCGGCCGTCTTCACCCTCTCCCGCCTCGGTAACGCCCAGGTGAAAAGGGTAGGGCTTATGTTCCTTTTCCAGCCTGGCCGCCAGCAGCCTGTATGCCTGGATCATTATCCTGGGGCGGGATGATTTCATGCTAAAGACCACCTGGTCAAAGTTCTCTGACTCGCACACCCTCAGGTATTCCAGTGCCGACTCAACCATGCCGTCCACCGTATCTCCATACCGGTACATGATTCGGGCGGAAAGGGATCCGTGATTGACGCCAATCCTCAGGCACACTCCCCGGCTTTTGGCCTCATTTACCAGGGGGGCGAATTCGTCGCCTATCCTCTGCAGGCCCCTTTCAAATTCCTTCTCGCTGTATTGTTCCGGTTCGGCGGTCCTGGGTTCGGCAAAATTACCGGGATTAATTCTTACTTTTTCCACCAAGTTCAGAGCTTCAAAGGCGGCCCTGGGCTGAAAGTGAACGTCAGCGCAAAAGGGAATGCCGCACCCTTCCCGGCGTACGATTTCCCTTATCCGGCCCAGGTATCCGCAATCTTTTACCGAAGGAATGGTTATGCGCACCAGTTCACATCCCGCACGGGCCAGGCCGAGAACCTGCGCCGCTGCAGCCTCCACATCCCTGGTGGGAGTGTCGGTCATGGACTGGATCAGGATCGGAGCGGTACCTCCGATGACTTTATCACCGACCTGCACAGGGACGGTCTTGCGCCTGGCAGGGCGGAACCGGTTTTCCATGTAAGGGAGCTCTGGCATGAGGTTACTTGAAGGATTTTAAATTTTGAATTTTAAATTTTGGATTATGATCCATCATCTTTTATAATAAATACCGCCTCGACCTCGTTAATGGGAATGTGCTAAGTGCTTCGTCCCGATATTCGTGACTGCGCCAGATAGAACATAGTCCAGTAAGATGTTCACTCAATTTAGAATTTATAATTTAAAATCTAGAATTACCTTATGCTTCCTATGGATTGCACAGACTCCTTGACCGGCAGGGTGAAGTCCGTGATCCCCAGTGCCTTGTATTTTTTCCGGAGAATGTTATAGATGTCCTCAAGCTCAATGCCCGGAGGTGTGAGGAGCACTACCTGAAGCACCTGCACCTGGGAGGTTTTCAGGCGCGGGACATCAAGCAAAGATCCTGTCAGCATGGACTTGGAATCCAGGTACCCTCTCAGGCCACTGTTTAATTTGAAGCTCACCCGCCTGTCCCCGGGCCTTGTTATGCCCCGGTATCCTATGCAAATATCAAATCCCTCAAAACTATACGGCCTTCTTCGATGCCTAATGTCATAGGCGGAATAGAGCAGCAGGGGATAGCCTGCGCTTACCAGTACCTGGGCATCCTGAACGCTCACATTCTCCAGGGCAATGGTTTCTATTTTCTGCTTGGGATAACGGTATTGCCAGTATTTCCTCACATTGAATAAGATCAGTTTTTTCAGTTCTTTAATTTCCAGATATTTAAGTTCAAGTCCGGCCAGCACTTTCCAGGAAAGTTTAATCTCCTTTATGTTGCGGTAGGGGAATTCTATCAGATGGGAGCGGGGCAGAACTGAGTCGGGATACATTTTCCGCAGATCCCGGTTTTTCAATTCGGGATCCTTGCGCAGCTGTCTGGGAGTGGGGCCTACTCCCACTGGAACACAACTCCAAAAGCAGCACAATACGGTAAAAATCGCAATTCCAGCCGGAATGTTCTTCATCAGCCCAAAATTAAATAATCCGCAACCTCAGAATCATGGTTTTTGGAGTACCGGAGTCATATAGTGGGGAATTGTGAGTGGGGAGTGGGGAGTTTTTACTCTCCCTACTCCTTACTCCAATTATCCATAAATTCTGCAAAAGAACCCATTTTTAAAATGTCTGCTACAATTGTACTTTATGGAAGTGAATAGTATCTATCGGAAAACAGGCTTTATCACCTGGTTTAGCGTATTACTTGCAATAATAGCGGTATGCTTCATCCTGGCCCTGGATGTGATGAAAGGGCCTAATTTGCTGAAGGTCAGCTTTCCCAACGTGGGCACTCTGATTCTGCAGGAACCGGTGTCCATGGATGGTGTGCAGATAGGAGAAGTGGCGGCCATCGAATACACCACGGTTGCAAACCCGGACTATCCCGAGGCATCTGATGATTCCACTATCGAAAATGCCCTGGTGACCCTTGAGTTATATAAACGGCAGAAACTGCCTGAAGACTCGCGAATAGTCAATTTCAATCATAGCCTGATGGGAGCCCGCATGATATTCATTCAAAGGGGCGAGTCGGGGAAGAACATGGACGTATCGAAAATCCAACGTGGCTATTTTGACGAGGGCGTGGCGGAAATGCTCCACAAGGCGGAGGAATTACTCAACCTGGTGAGGAAATATCATAATATCGTGATCATGCTGGATCAGGGAACGGACTCAACCATTTCCCTGTCCGAATTTTACCAGGGAAAGTTAAGGCCGTTTTTTCAAAAATATACCGGTTATCTGGAGGAAATGGCAAAGGTTGAGAAACAGATTATGGAGAAAGTGGAGATTGCGAACAGGTCGGCGTCCAAGTTTGCCTCTTTCGCCGAGAAATTGGCAGACGACTTCCCTGAAATGGTGAAAAAAACAGAAGCCCTACTGAATCAGATGGAAACAGGTATGAAAATAGTGGAGGAGTTGATGGATGGGATTCATGCCCAGATGGCCCAGCTGGAAAAGGATGATAATATTATGAATAAGCTGGTGTACCAGCGGGATATTTTTGAGGACCTGAAAAAGCTGAACGAGAAACTGAACATTCTGGTTTCTTTCATACGTGGAGACGGGATATCAGACATTATCAACTTCTGGGAGAACATTCATATCATGGGTCCCAACCCCACCAGGGGCAACAGGGAATAATACACCTATAAAAAGTTTCGCTGTTGTTCATGCGATATCCGGATTACACGGTCCAATTATCTACTTTCAAGCCTGAGATTTTCTTGAAATGCTTCTCATTGTTGGTCACCACCGTGTAGTTCATGATCATGGCTGTCGCGCCTATCAGAAGATCGAAATCGTCGATTGATATGCCGCGGGATTGCAGCGAGGCCTTTATCGAGCCAAAGGTATCCATCACAGCCTTTGATACATCTATGACCGGGAACAATTCAGCCAGCCTGTGGATCTTTGCCAGGTTTTCGTTTTCATGAGATGATCTCCTGGCCCCATATACCAGTTCGCCATAGGTGATAACGGAAATCGCCTTGGGCTCGGTTCGATGGAGCTCAAATCGCTGGATGACTTTCGGATTCTTTTTTAGCGAGTAGATGATGATATCGGTATTAATGAGATACATCAGAATACGTCCTTGAATCTCTTGGTCGCGCGGGCGCCGCGGATGTCTTTGATGATTTCATCAGCGCTCCTTTTTTCCTTCCAGGAGCCGGCCAGGTTCAGGAATTCATCGGTGTTGTTAGTGTGTTTGTTCCGCGGTCTGCTGAGGAACTCTTTAATAATAGCTATGACCTCCTGGCTGATGGAGCGGTTGTCCATGCGCGCGCGTCTGCTCAGGGCCTGATATAATTGATCATCAATTGATTTAACCTGCAGATTGGCCATCTTCAACCTCCTTAAGATTGGGAGAATGGTCTAAAATAAGTATACCAAAAATATCATGAAAAAGCAACCAAAATTCATGAATTATATCATAAACCTGTCCATCAATTTGATAAAAATGACCATTTTACCCCCGATTTATACTTGCATATGGTTCAGTGACAGCCTAAATTTGCATCACCAATGTTGCCCAA
>JBHPJW010000065.1:0-12654 GCA_042567505.1 Fibrobacterota bacterium | reverse complement strand
ATCGCCGACCAGACCAACCTGCTGGCCTTAAACGCCACCATAGAGGCCGCTTCGGCCGGCGAGGCCGGCAAGGGATTTGCCGTGGTGGCCAATGAAGTCAAGGAGCTGGCCAAGCAGACTGCCCAGGCCACCGGGCAGATCGGCGAACAAATAGAAGCCATGCAGAATAATGCTCAAGACTCGGTAAAAGCCATAGAAGAAATTTCACATATCTGCAATGAGGTCAACAGCATATCCCAGACCATCGTCAGCTCGGTTGAGGAACAGTCAGCCACCACCAATGAAATAGCCGTGAACATGAGCAGCGCCAGCAGTGCTGCCAATGATATGGCCAAAAACATCCAGGAAGCCGCCAGCGGCATCGGAAATATTTTCTCCAGCATCCTGGAAGTTAATAAGGCTGCAGCCGATACTTCAAACGGCACTGAGGAGACCAACCGCTCCATAGAAAACCTGGTAACCCAGACCGCCGGATTAAAAAAGATTGTGGAACAATTTAAAGTGTGAGACCCGCCGGAAGATACTCTCCAGGGCGTTGAATACTGGCTTCCCGAGGGCCCTTCTTCCGTCTTAAAACGGACTCCCCCCGTCCTAAAAAAACAGTTTTATTAGTTGCCTTGGCAGTTTGAATAAGAGTAATATAGCCTATAACATCACTTTGTTTTCACTGGAATCTTCTGTCACCAGGGTACAAACCGCTTTTTAGGGATAAAAAATGGACAAAGCCGCCGAGGTACTGATTGTCGAAGACAGCCCTTTTCAGGTCAAATTGCTCAAGGGCATTCTTGATAAAAAAGGATACAAGGTCACCGTTGCTGTTAATGGAAAAGAAGGCCTGTCCAAAGCCAAAGAACTCATTCCAGACCTGATAATCAGCGACATCCAGATGCCGGAAATGGACGGCTTTGAGATGTGCCGCGCCATAAAACATGATGAGACCCTCAAGCACATTCCCGTGATATTACTTACCACCTTAACGGACCCTAAAGATATCGTACACGGCCTCAATTCCAGAGCCGACTATTACTACACCAAACCCTATGACGAAGATTTCCTGCTTGCTAGAATAGAAGCGGTGCTTGCCCAACCGGTTACCCCTGAAAAAGAGTTTCCGAATTTCTCATTGCAGGCCGCCATCTCAGGCAGGAATTATGATATTACCGCAGACCCTCAACAGGTGCTGAAACTCTTTGTCTCAGTCTATGAAAACGCCATTCAGAAAAACGTCGAATTAGAGGCTGCGAACAAAGAAATCAATTCCGCTAAATTGGAACTGGAAGACAAAAACCAGCGCATTCAGCAGCAAATGGAAGAGATCAAAGAGGCGCAGGAAAAGGAAAAAAAGCTGGCTGCCGCGGCCGCGGCAGCCGAAGTTGAAAAGAAAAAGTCTGAAGAATTGAAAAAAGCCTATAAGGAATTGGAAGAGGCTAATGATAAGCTGAAGGAATCCACCGTGCAGTTAATCCAGTCAGAGAAACTCTCGGCCCTGGGCGAACTTACCGCAGGCGTGGCCCATGAACTCAAGCAGCCCTTAAACACCATAAAAATCATCGGCCAATCCATACTCAGAGACATACAAAAAGACAGATTTGAAAAGGAGAGCGCACAGGAAGATTTGCCCGAGATAATTCAACAAGTCAATAAAATGTCGGAAATTATTGACCATATGAGAATCTTTACGCGGAAATCGGAAAGCATGGAGCCCATCCTGGTGAACATCAATGATGTGGTGGACGGGGCCCTCAAATTCTTCGGGCAGCAGCTCATAACCCACGGCATTCAAACGGATATAAACCTGGCCGCGGACCTGCCCCTTATAAGAGGCGACGCTATCCGCATGGAGCAAGTCTTAATGAACCTGATAACCAATGCCAGACATGCGGTGGAAAGCAGCGGAAACCAGGAAAAAAAAATAGCCATAACCACTACCTCAGATAACGGCAAAGTGAAACTGGCAGTTAAAGACAATGGCAAGGGCATTCCTCCTAAAGTTAAGGAGAAAATATTCCAGCCTTTTTTCACCACAAAAGAACCGGGTAAGGGCACGGGACTGGGCCTTTCGGTATCCCATAAAATCATAGAAGAACACGGAGGAACATTTAAAGTGGAGAGTGAAGAAGGCCAGGGCACCACCTTTAGCATCATCATTCCCGCTGCCGATGAACCCGAATGACTATTAAAAAATATCGACAAAAAGACACAAAGGTATGCAAAGAAAACAATCCTCATGACAATCCTTGCAACAACGACCAATAACAATGACCTTTGCGGTCCTTCGTGTGTTTGTGCCTTAGCGGCGGCATACCCAAGGAGCATACTGCCTTCAGGGCGAAATAAGCTGCAACGATAAGAGAGAACGAGGAATGGGAAATGGATAAATACAGGGTCTTGGTAATTGAAGATGTGGCGAGCACCAGGCATCAGTTAGTTAGATTTGTGGGCAAGGAAGGATATGAGGTGCTGGAGTCAGACGATGGCAAGGCCGGCCTGGAAATTTTCAAAGAGCATCTTCCCGAGATTATTATTACCGATCTGAAGCTCCCGGGCGCCAGCGGACTGGAAGTACTGCATACCGCCAAAAAGATCTTTCCCAGTGTGCAGGTTATCATAAGCACCGCTTTCGGGGGGGGATGAAGACGCCGTCACGGCCCTGCAGCAGGGGGCCCTGGATTATCTAAAAAAGCCCATTGACCTGGACCAGCTGCTCATCGCCCTGGGAAGGGCCAAAGAAAAGATAAGCCTGTATAAAAAGGGCCCCACTTATCCCAATCTTCTGCTGGCTGAAGATGAAAAAGAAGCCCGTAACCGCCTAAAAAGGGTGCTGGAAAAAGAAGGCTGGAGGGTGTTGGCCGCTGCTAACGGCCAGGAGGCGCTGGAACTCTTCCAAAAAGAAAAAATCGATATTGTTCTGACGGACATAAAAATGCCCTGCAAAGACGGTCTTACCGCTCTCAAAGAGATGAGGGAAATTTCAGATGACTTTGAGGCCCTGATCCTTTCCGGCTTTGGTGACGAGGCCAATGCCATAGCGGCCATGCGTTCCGGGGCCTATAATTTCATCAGAAAACCAATTGATCTCGAGCAATTGCTGGCTGTTTTAGAAAAAACAGTTGAAAAACTGAACCTCAACCGAATCCTGAAATACCGCAACCGCGAGCTGGAGTTGAAAAAAGAAATTATCGCTCTGTTCTCAAAAAAGCAGGATCTGATTGTGAATATAAAGAACTTATTCAAGCCTGATAACAGAGAATTCATAGCAAATTTTTTCAATGCCATACCCATGGGCCTGATGGTAATTAATCAGGATTTGGAAATCCTCTATGCTAATAATGAATTACAGAAAATATTTGACAACCCTCCCGAGATACTTGACCAAACTTTCCTGGAAAAACTTGAAAAAATTGGAATCAGCGGATTGTCTTTTCAGTCATTGAAAGATACGGTGGTAAGAGTTTTCCAATCCGGATCCGGTAACATAGAAACCATAAGCATAAGTAAATACGCTTATATCACTTTGACCGTGATTAAAACCGTTTCCATTTCAGAAGAAGAAGAAAAAGTCGTAGAAGAAAATGATATGGTAATATTATTGGCGTTCCGGGGAGAGAGGCCATAAAATGAAATCCCAGCATCCAATGACCTCACGTCGAAATTTAAAAGTCCAAAGTCAAAGAGTAGAAGCCCCATTACTATCAATCCTCCACTCGTGGAATTTTCAACCCTTCGGTTTTCCTCTTACCACTTCTTGGTATACTACCCTTAAACCCTTTGTGTACCTTCGTGCCTTAGTGTCTTTGTCACGGAATATGTTAATACCTTAGCAGCGAAGAAAATAAAACCTATGAAAAAACACCAGGTACTCATCATAGACGACGACGAAATTATTCGCCGGCATTTAAAGAATGAATTGCAGAGAAATTATTTCCACACCTTCACAGCCTCAAACGGCCAGCTCGCCCTGCAAATTTTATCTGAAGAACAAATAGACATCTTATTTATGGACGTTAAACTGCCGGATATCGACGGCCTGGATTTGCTCACCCAGGTAAAAACAGAAAAACCTGATTGCGAAGTTATTGTCATAACCGGATTCGGCACTCAGGAAATCGCCATTCAGTCTTTGAGACGGGGGGCCATTGATTATCTGGAGAAACCAATTCAAAAACAGGTCTTGGACGCTGCAATTGGACGGGCCCAGGAAAAAATCTCGGAACGGCAGGAACATGATTTTGTCAACACCCTTCTGGTGGTTGATGACGATCCGTCCGCGGCCATGCACCTGGTGAAATTTCTAAAAAAAGAGGATTATGAGGTTTTTAGCGCAGCCAGCGGAGCGGAAGCGCTCCAAATTATCGAAAATAACAAAATCGATATTATAATCCTGGACATCAATCTGGGAGATATGAACGGCATAGAAGTGTTGAAACAGGCCAAGGTCCTTTATCAAGACATTGAGGGCATTATGGTTACCGGTATGCAGAAAGGGGACTTGGCTGTGAAGGCCTTGCGCGCCGGCGCCATTGATTATATCACAAAACCCGTCAATCTGGATGAACTGCTTTTTTCCATTTCCAAATCAATTGAAAGCATTAAACTGAATAGAAACCGCATGTTCCGCAACCGGGAACTGCAAATCTCTTCCGAGATCATCACTAAAATGAATGAGGAATTGGAAAGGCGGATTGAGGCAAGATCCAAAGAGTTGAGCATGATGCAATCACAACTTTTTCAGACTTCCAAGCTGGCCACTTTGGGGGAAATGGCGACCGGTCTGGCCCATGAGATAAACCAGCCCTTAACCGGTATCTCACTCACCTCCAAACACCTCGGCAAGCTGTATGAAAAAAACAAAATGACACCGGAATTGATGAAGGAAGCGCTGAATGATATTGACTCCTCTGTGAAGAGGATGTCTGAGATAATTAAGCATATCCGGACCTTCGCCAGGCAGGATACCATGAAATTCATTGAAGTGGACATCAACCAGACCATAGAAAATTCCCTGGGATTAATGAAAGAGCAGCTGAGGCTGCGCCAAATTAATTTGGAGCTTGACCTGGGAGCTTCCCTGCCCAAGGTAAGCGGTGAGCCATATCAAATGGAACAGGTGTGGATAAATTTCATTTCCAACGCCAGGGACGCTTTGGAAGAAAAAGGCAAGAAAATGACTGAAACTGATTTTCAAAAAAAACTTACCATCTCCACCGCGAGTATTTCAGAGGACAAGGAGGTAACCATACTATTCAAGGACAATGGCCCTGGAATACCGGCTGAAAAAAAGGACAAGGTCTTTGATCCGTTCTACACCACCAAGGAGGTAGGGGAAGGCACCGGACTTGGCCTGTCTATCAGTTACGGAATCATAACCAACCATAAAGGCAAGATTGATATTGAAAGCAGTGAAAACGAGGGAACAAATATAACGGTAACCCTGCCCTCTGGAGCTTAATAAGCATGGCCAAAATATTGATAATAGACGATGAACGCCTGATAAGGGAAAACCTTAAAAAGCTGCTGGCCCTGGAAGACCATGAGATCTATACGGCCAGCGACGGCAAAGAGGGTGTTTCCCAGTATGATGAGGTTAAGCCCCAGGTGGTGCTGCTCGATATTAAAATGCCGAACATGGATGGCATTGAAGCGCTCAAGAAAATAAAAGAGAATCGCCATAAAGCCGAGGTCATAATGATTACCGGCCACGGCGGGGTGGAGTCGGCCATCCAGGCCCTGCAGAGCGGGGCCTTTGGATACATCCAGAAACCCATTGATTTTGACGCGCTGGAGATAGAGGTGCAGCGCGCCCTGGAAAAACAAAAACTCCAGGGAAAACTTGATGTATACATTGCTGAGCTGGAAAATGCCATCAAAGAGAAGGACGAGGAAATCATCAGGCGCCAAGAAACCGAAGACTCCTTAAAAAAGGCAAACATCTCCATTTCCAAGCTGAATGAGGATTTGAAAGGCGCCATAAAAAAAGCCGAGATGGCCAGCCAGGCCAAAAGCCAGTTCCTGGCCAACATGAGCCACGAAATCCGGACGCCGTTAAACAGCATCATTGGTTTCTGCAAGATCCTCCAGGAGACGGCCCTGAACCTTACCCAGAAAGACTATGTGGACACCATTGCCGCCGGCAGCGACCTGCTGCTTTCGGTCATCACCGATATCCTGGACGTTTCTAAAATAGAGGCCGGAAAAATAGTACTGGAAGAGGTGGCTTTTAACCTGGAATCCCTGATAACCAGCGTGATAAAATTGGTGAGCCCCCGGATGGAAGGCCGGAGCATCCGTTTGTATCACGAATATGACGAAAACACGGGCAGGAGCTTTAACGGAGACCCCACGCGCATCAGGCAAATCCTGGTTAACCTGGTAAACAACGCCATCAAGTTCACGGAAAAAGGAGAAATAAAAGTCAGTGTTTCGCAGGAGGAAAACCGGGAAAAGGGAAAGCTTATTAAATGCTCTGTGAAAGACACCGGTATCGGCATCTCCCCCGAAAAACTGACCACTATCTTTTCCGCCTTCGACCAGGAAGACATCTCCACAACCCGGAAATACGGCGGCACGGGACTTGGCCTGTACATCGTAAAAAACCTGTCGCAGAAAATGGGCGGCTGGGTGGAGGTCTTTTCGGAAAAGGGAAAGGGAAGCGAGTTTGTGTTTTATCTCAAGCTCCAGGAAATCGACGCAGTGGTGACTTCAGACATAAGCCCGGTGCAGGCCAGGGAACTTGAGGGTAAAAAGCTGTTGATAGTCGACGACACCATAAAAAACCGGACAATAATAGCCAATTACTGTGAAGACTTGCGCATGAACGTTTTACACCAGGCCTCTTCCGGCAAGGCCGCCCTGGACTGGCTGGACCAGCAGCAGGAGTTGCCCGAGGTAATCCTTTCTGACATTCTCATGCCGGAGATGAACGGCAAAGAACTGGCCGTAAACATAAAGAAAAACCAGAACTATAAAGGAATAAAACTAATAGCTCTCACTTCAAATGCCGCGCCTGGGGCGGCCAAGGAATTGGATGAAGCGGGTTTTGACGCCTATCTTCCGCTACCGGTTAAAAAAGCTGAACTATGCCGCACTATCCAGGTTTTGCTGGGAGACAAAAGATCAGACGGCCAGATCATCACCCGGTATCTGGCGGAAGAATTCACTTTAAAAGGCCTGAAAATCCTGGTGGCTGAAGACGACAAAACCAACCAGAAATTTGTACGGGCCATGCTGGGCAACCTGGGTTGTGAAATCGACATCGCCATCAACGGCAAGGAAGCCGTGAACAAGCTCAAAGGCAACCCCTACGACGTGGTGCTCATGGACCTGCAGATGCCTGTGATGGGAGGGGAGGAGGCCACCCTTTATATCCGCCACCACATAGATAGGGAAATCCCCATTCTGGCCCTGACCGCCAGCGTCATTCCCGGCGAAAAGGAGAAATGCCTGATGGCCGGCATGAATGATTACCTCAGCAAGCCCGTTGACCCTACCCGGCTGAAAGAGGCCATCAGCCAATGGACGGGGCGGTCTGCCAAGGATTAGGCATTAAGCGTCCTGAAAACATCCAGCGCTTCTGATGGCGTTACAATGGGAATGTTTTTAAATCTTTTCAGGCAAAGCAAATGCCTGTCTCCTGAGATGATAAGGTGGGCCCTGCCATTTAACGCCAGGTCAAGAAAAATGGCGTCATCCTGATCGGAAAGTTTCCTCCCTGCTTTTTTATTTATGGGGACATACTCTCCCAGGTTCTGATAATAGGACATGACATCTTCCGAAGTGGTAGACAACTGCTTTATTCTTTTTATGAATTTAGGGTATCGTAAAACCTGTTTCAGTTCATGGGTAACCGCGTTTGATAATAACAAGGTGTTGATCCCATCTCTGGCCGTCCTTAATACCCTGTTGGGATTTCCCCTCCACAATAATCCCGAGACCGCCACATTCGTATCAATGACCAGCCTCACTTTATCTCACGCCTTACCTTGTGGACAATGTCATTTATTTCCTCCAGGGAAGGTTCCTGCCCAGTGGCTGCCGCCACTTTATTGAGAAGATCTGAAGAATTTCTCTCCAGGGGCTCCACCCGGAAAACCGGGCGTGATCGTCTGAGAACAATGAACGACTTTCCCTCCAGGACCTTGTCGCACATTTCCTTGAATCTCAGGCGAAAATCTTTCGCCGTCACCATTTCTTCCATATCCGACTCTCCTGTTATTATACCTTAAATATATACTTAAATTATAACTTAAATTACCCTAAAAGACAACCTTATACGCTCATTTACGGCCCCGGAAACAGGACTGATATAAAAAATCAGAATTTTGGCGTTATTACAGCAAATAAAATAGCGTTCGGTTTTGAACCTCTAGAAAAACTTTACAGAAACTTGTTTTAATGGGGAAAAAGTCTTTCGGTTACCATGTCCAGTGGAAGTATTTCAACATCGTCTATCTTATAAGGACGGGGTGTATTACAGACACAAATTAATTGCGCCTTATCACATTCTTGCTTGAATGAATGCAGCCCGCGCAGGCCTTTCTTTTGCGGGGTATCAGTTGCTTTGATTTCCAGCGCCAGGACGCTTCCGTCAGGGCATTCTAATACCAGGTCTACTTCGGCATGATTGGAGGTTCGGTAAAATGACAACCGCATATCTTTTTCATAGCAATCATTCAGCCGCTTGATTTCTGAAATGATAAAATGCTCATATGCTCTTCCATAATCCACAGTCGCAGGTGTTAACGGAGCGGCGGATTTCCCGGACAAGGCGCGGTATACTCCCGTATCGAATAAATAGAACTTGGGATTTTTAATAATTCTTTTCCGGCTTGACTTGCTGAAAGCCGGCAAAAAAGATCCTATGAGCGTATCTTCAAGTATCTGGAAATACTCACGGACGGTATTGTGAGAAACACCGGTATCGTGTCCAATATTGGAAAAATTAATGATGGTACCGCTGGCATCAGCGGCCAGCGGAAGGAATTTTATAAAGCGCCCGGCATTCCGTACCAATGCTTCCGCCAGGATCTCCTCCTTTAAATAGGTATCCACATAAGCGCGCAGCGAGCGTTGAGCGTCCCTGGAATTGTTTTCCAGATAAATTGCCGGCAAAGTCCCATATTCCAGGGCTTTTTGAAGCAGAAACTTTTCTTTCAACTCCAGCACGCTTAAGGGATGCATTTTTATGGTCCAGGCCCGGCCCCCGAGAAGGTTGGCTTGTGACCGTTTTAATTTTCGCGCGCTGGAGCCGCTCATACAAAACATGGGTGAATGACCGCTTTCCATAACCACCTGGATGTCGTCAAGAAGTGGAGGAATGCGTTGAATCTCATCAAGGACAATATGAGTCTTTGAAGAAGGAAGCGTTTCTATCTCTTTCCGAAAAAGTCCGGGATGAGATGAATATCGGATTTCATCAAGTCAATAAAAAACGTGTTTTCTGGTGAGAAAGTCTTTTTAAGCAAAGTGCTTTTTCCGGTTTGTCTTGGGCCAAAAAGAAAAAAGTGATGCCTTTGCGGTAATTCAAGTATTCTGTCAATCATACTTACATATTACCATGTATATCGTAAGTTGTCAATGAAAATTTCATGGAAAATTACTTTCGAAGCGCTTACCAAAAACCACTTAAACTGCCAAATAATCGAAATTTTGGCGTTATTACAGTAAAAAATTTTCTAACACGTAATGCGCTGGGGGACCTCAATTGGCTCGTATTTATACTATTTCAAAATCACTTGATTGACAAAAAAAACCGGCCATTTCAAGAAAAAAAAACATATAATTGGCCGATCTATGTTTCATATATTCGGCCATTTAAGTATATTTATATTGGTAATTGGCCGAAAATAAAGATCATCTGTTTTTCTAACATGATGGAGGAACCGCCATGAGTACCTTCAAATTCGTTGGCCGGGAAAAAGAATTAAGCCTTCTGAGGGAGAGCAGCAACCAGGCCGGACCACAGCTAACGGCCCTCTACGGCCGAAGACGTGTTGGCAAAACCCGCCTGGTCAAAGAAGCTTGCAAGGACAAAAAAGTTTATCGTTTTGAAGGCTTGGAAGGTATAAACAGTTCCGGACAGAAAGCACATTTTCTCAAACAACTTTCCTCCTCTTCAAACATTAAAAATCTAAACCTGATATCACCTCGCACAGACTGGACGGACCTTCTCGTTTTGCTGGCTGAACACGTTAAAGGAAATCCATGCGTAATATTTTTCGACGAATTTCAATGGATGGCTGCGGGAAGAAATGAACTGGTTAGTAAATTAAAATATGTATGGGACAATTATTTTATTGCGGGCAGCCGTGTCCATATGATTTTGTGCGGCTCTGTGTCATCTTTCCTGGTGAAAAAGGTCATACGCTCAAAAGCCTTATTCGGCAGAATCGATAATATCATACATCTGCAGCCCTTGCCTTTTCCAACTGTAAAAAAAGGTTTCTTTTCTAAAAGAAGCGTTTTCGAAGCATTGGAATATTATTTAATAGCAGGCGGCATCCCTAAATATCTGGAATTATATGACAGTTCCCGATCCATAAGGCTTAACCTGCAGAAATTATGCTTCAGGCCAGGGGCCTATTTTCTTGAAGAGCTTAATCGGATATTTACCAGTCACTTTGGTGACGCCCCCCAATACCGCAGAATTATAGAGTTCTTAGCTTCACGCAGTTTTTCCACCCGCAAAGAGATAGGCAGACATCTCCGTCTTACGACAGGTGGCCGCCTTAGTGAATATCTCGAGAACCTTGAAATGGCAGGATTCATAGAATCTTATGTCCCGTTACATTCGGCATCATCTTCTTTTCTTATGCGGTTCCGCATTATTGATCCATACCTCAGGTTTTATTTCAACTTTATCAAGCCTGTGAAAAGGAGAATAAAGATGGATATGGATGAAATTCCCTTCCATCAAGCCGTACCCGATAAACGTTATGCGATATATTTGGGATTAGCGTTCGAACGATTTTGTTACCAACATGGATCCCACATTGCCAGGCTTCTCGGATTTTCCGCCGTCGCCTATACCTATGGCGCATTTTATCGGAAAAAGGACATGGCAACTAACCTGCAGATCGACCTGCTGTTCAGACGATCAGATAAAGTAATTACCCTTTGCGAAATAAAATTCAAACAGGAAACGGGAAAGGAAGTCATCCGGGAAATGGAAAGAAAGGTCCGGATAATTTCATCCTGGGATAAAAACAGCACGATTGAACCAGTGTTGATAAGCGTTTACGCCCCGGGGGAAAGCGTATATAAGGAAGGGTGTTTTTCCTCAATTCTAACAGCGGAAGATTTTGCCTGATACGCGGCTTGTAGAAAAATCCAACACGCTGCGCCTTCCTACACGTACTGCTTCATCCAGTCCGACACTTTCCGGAACATGCTCTTGAACTTGCCGTTGCCCCTGGCTATGCCCGGGTCCTTTTCATCATGAAGGCCCTTCATGAAGCCGTATTTTAAAAGCCCGATACCGGTGGCGTGAACCGGCGAGGAAGCGCATTCCATCAATCCCCCAAAAGAACCCGGGACCCCTATCTTCACCGGCATTTTAAAAACATCTTCCGCCAGTTCCGCGGCTCCCTGCATCAGAGAACCGCCCCCGGTTAAGACAATCCCTGCGCCCAGCATTTCCAGCAGGTTCTTTTTCTTGAGATCCCGTAATACCAGGTCGAAGATCTCGCACATGCGAGGTTCAATGATAGCGGCAAGGGTGGCCCTGGAAATCTCCCGCTGGTCGCGTCCGCCCACGCCCGGCACAATCAGGTATTCTGATTTCCTCAAGCCCTTTTTCACACAGGTCCCGCTTATCTTCTTGATTTCCTCGGCCCGTTCCAGGGGCGTCCGAATGCCTATGGCCACATCGCTGGTAATGTTCTTTCCGCCCAACCCAATGCTGCCGGTGTACCTGATACTGTCTTCGATAAACACTGAAATATCAGTGGTGCCGCCGCCGATATCCACCAGCGCCACACCCAATTCTTTTTCATCCGCCTCCAGGGTGGAGTAAGCCGACGCCAGCGGGCTGAGCACAATGTCTATCACTTTCAACCCGACCTTTTCCACGCTCTTATAGATGTTCTGGGCAGAGGTTACGGAGTTGGTGACGATGTGCACGTCCGCTTCCAGCCGTACACCCGACATGCCTATGGGATCCTTGATGCCGGACTGGTCGTCGACGATAAATTCCTGAGGAATCACATGCAGCATCTCCCGGTCCATGGGCATGGAAACCGCGCCCGCAGCCTCAATCACCCTGGTCAGGTCCTGCCTGGTTATTTCGTTATCGGTACGGTAAACCGCTATAACCCCTCTGCTGTTCATGGACCTGATATGGTCTCCGGCTATGCCTACATAAACCTCCGATATATCCACCCCCGCCATCAACTGAGCCTCTCTTATGGCGCGGTGAATGGAGCGGATGGTCTTATCGATATTTATGACCACTCCTTTTCTGAGCCCGTCACTGGGACTTGTTCCAACGCCAAGAATTTTGAGGTTCTCTTCCTCATCCACTTCCCCGATGAGTACGCTGATTTTGCTGGTCCCAATATCAATTCCCGCAATAGGATTATTCATCTACTTTCCCTCTTTTTTTGGTTCAAAGGCCTAAAGGAACTTGGATACGGAGATTTTGTCCTAACCAACATCAGA
>JBHPJW010000064.1:0-12718 GCA_042567505.1 Fibrobacterota bacterium | reverse complement strand
CCACGCTGCACTGGGTATCGGCGAATCACGCGGTGGACGCGGAGGTGCGTTTGTATGCACACTTGCTGACCAAATCCGATCCCACAGAGCTCGAAGAGGGACAGGGTTTTACTGATCTTATCAATCCAAGTTCCCTGGAAGTTTTAGAGGGATGTAAAATGGAACCGGGTTTGACCCGGGTTCCCCCCGGCCACCGCTTTCAGCTGGAGCGGCTGGGATATTTCTGCGCGGACCCTGATTCCTCGGCCGCCGCACCGGTGTTTAACCGGACCGTGACCTTAAAAGACACCTGGGCCAGGATCCAGAAGGCCCGGAAAACGTGAGTTTCCCTCTAAATATGGAAAAACCTGAACGCTGGAGCCGGTCGGCGAACTGTTACCGGGTGATGCTTCTTTTTTTCTTTTTATCAGGTCTACGGGCCGCTTTTGCCACCACTGAAATTGACAGTTTGATGACAATAATGTCCCCTGAGGAAAAAATAGGACAGATGATACTTGTTTATCATTCTCCGTATGAGTTCCTGGAAAAATACAAGATTGGCGGGGTCTTGATAATGTCAAACATGCTCAAGCATCCGGAGACCCTGAAGAACAAGTTGGGGATTATTCAGAGGAAATTGCCTGTCGGCCTGCTGGTGGCGGTTGATCAGGAAGGGGGAAAGGTCAACCGTCTGAGGGCTATCAAGGGCTGGGAAAGGGTGGCTTCGGCCAGGGACCTCTCAACCTATTCCGCGGATTCCATTGTGACTTACACGGGCCGAATTGCCCGGCAGCTGAAACACCTCAATATAAATGTGAATTTGGCGCCGATACTGGACCCCTCCCACAACTGGAAAGGTGACGCGTCGTTCATGTATGTGCGGAACCGCACCTTCGGGAGGACGGCCGAAGAGATTATTCCTCCTGCCAAATCGTTTATACGGGGTTTCTCTCAAACCGGGATCCTTTGTATCAGCAAACATTTTCCGGGCTATGATGTAGCTACTAACAGCGACTCCAGCATAGCGGTCAGCCAGGCTGATTCCCAGGCGGTAAGGGAATACGCCAGGGCTTTTTCAGGGGCCATGGACGGGGTGGGCGGAGTGCTCATGTCCAGTGTGCTGTTTGAAAGTTTCTGCGACAAGCCCAGCGTGTTTTCGCCTCAGATTGTGGGATGGGCAAGAGGAATGGGAGAGGACAAGCTCATCATCACCGACGATCTCTGGGGCATGGCGCTTAGGAAGTTTGTAAGCCCGGGAAAGAAGGTACATCATGTCCATTATCCGGACGAGGATTTTGCCAGACTGGTGAAACTGGCCTTCTGGGCGGGGAATGACATTCTCATGATAACCTTTCCCAAAAAAGTCGAGATTATCCAGGCCACCCTGTTAGACCTGGTCAAGACAGACCCTTCAGCGGAAAAGCGGCTCAATGAGTCAGTGAGAAGAATTTTACTGGCCAAGCAGGGATTGGGATTGATTAATGGAGCGAGGTAGGGGCGGGATGTGGAGAAGAATCAGGCGCTGTGTTCTATCACACCGGGCCCCGGTGTCTTGTCAAAGTAAATCTTAGCTTGAGTAATAGTCAGCCAGCTTGGAATGACAGGAAACAATCCGCGTTCCGCAATTTATTATCTTTCCCATGTCATTTGCCTGCTGAGTCAGGTACATATTCTTTAAAAGGAATTATCAGTGGATGATACTAACATCAGAGTGAGGTTCGCGCCCAGTCCCACCGGAACCCTGCATGTGGGGGGCGCCCGCACCGCGTTGTTCAACTGGCTTTTCGCCCGGTCAAAAGGGGGGGCTTTTATTCTCCGCATCGAAGACACGGACCAGAGCCGTTATGACAGGAAGGCTGAAGAGGCCATGATCAAAGACCTGAAATGGATGGGATTGGAATGGGACGAAGGGCCAGACAGGGACGGCGGATATGGACCTTACCGGCAGTCCCTCCGGCTGGAGCAGTATCAAAAGTACGCCCGGCAATTAGTAGAGAAAGGATGCGCCTATTACTGTTTCTGCACACCGGAGCGCATGAAGACCGTCAGGGCCGAACAACAGGCAATGAAGCAGAAGTCGGGCTATGACAGGCACTGCCGTGATGTATCGCCTGAAGAGGTCAGTGGGAAATTGAGCGAGGGGACGCCCCATGTGATACGCCTGAAAGTTCCCCTTGAGGGGACTACGGTGTTCACTGATTACCTCAGGAGGGACATTGAGTATCAGAACGGGGAGCTCGATGATCTCGTTCTGATAAAGTCGGATGGTTTTCCCGCCTATCATCTGGCCAATGTGGTCGACGATCACCTGATGGAAATCAGCCATGTGCTGCGGGGCGATGAATGGATCCCCTCCACGCCCAAACACGCTTTGATTTACCGGGCATTTGGGTGGCAACCGCCGGTGTTTGCGCACCTTCCCGTGATCCTGGCAGAAGGGGGAGGGAAACTCAGCAAGAGGAAAGGGGCCTCCTCGGTAACCGATTACAAAGATATGGGCTTTTTGCCTGGCGCCCTGGTGAATTTCCTGGCGCTGCTGGGATGGAACCCGGGAAATGATGTCGAGCTCATGGACAGGCAAAGGCTAGTGGACGCCTTCAGCCTGGAAAGGATTAATCCCAAGAGCTGCGCTTTTGACGAGAAGAAACTGGAATGGATGAATGGCCAGTATATCATTCAATCCGCCCCTGAAGAACTGCTTGCTGCGGTTAAGGACCGTTTTACCGCTGCCGGAGTAAGTCTGGGGGAATTCAGCGACGGGTATGTGCTCAGTGTTATAATGCTGATGAAGGAAAGGGCGCGGCGTTTGACTGACTTTGTGAATAACGGCCGTTATTTTTTCGAAGATCCATCAGCATACGATTCCAAGGCGGAGAAGAAACATTTCAAGGAGGAAACCGCGGAGGTCCTGGAAAGCTTGAAAGCCAGGCTGGCGTCCGCTGAGCCGTTTGACGCTTCCTCTCTTGAAGATCTGTACAAAATTACCGCCGGGGAAAGGGGGCTGCCAAACTCGGCTAAACTGATACATCCCACCAGACTGGCGATATCAGGTCTTTCCTTTGGCCCGGGCCTCTTTGAACTGATGGAACTGCTGTCACGCGAGGTGGTGATCAGGCGTATGAGCAGGGCAGTTGAGTATTTGAAGAACAGGAGAACGCAGGCATGAGGGATGAGGCGGCAGGGAAACGTCATTATGTGCAAACACCAGGCCACAAAAGCCATGCAAAGCAATCTCAAGCCGGCCTCACCCCATACTCCGCGCTCAATTCCAAATAATTCCGTGCTGGAACATATCCTTATGCCATGACCAGCATATTTTCAAAGATTCGCAGGATGATTGACCTGCTGGAGCGTTCACAGGAGGGCCTGTCCTTGACAAAAATGGCGCAGACCCTCAAGGTGGATGTCCGGACGATTAAACGGTATCTGGCGGAAATAAGGAAATCCGGATATGATGTCCATGACCTCAGAGAGGGCGCTAACCGGCAGTCCCTCTACCATATCACCGACTGGCGAACGCCTCCGGAACATTTTGTTCCTTCCCTGCATAAGCTCAAGCGGGAAATGGATTCCTGGGGCAATCCGAAATATGCCGGATTTATCGGCCAGGTGATCAGGTATATCAGTTTTCTGGAGAGACCCGGCAGCCAAGAGCGTCTGAGGGCCGGAAACCTTTTTGGCCCGGAGACTGATGTGTACCATGTTGACCACGGTCCTTTTTCCCAGGAGACCGTCCCGGCGGGCTTGCTGAATAAGCTGGAATCCGCGGTAAGGAACCACCAAAAACTGAAAATCACCTACGCGCATTATAAGGACGGAAAAAAAGGATTCATTTTTTATCCTTACAGTCTCTCGCTAAGGGTGGGGACGCTTTATGTCATAGGCCGCTGGGTGAGAAACAGCGGGCTCTTCAAAAGCCTATCGGTTAAAAGAATCAAGCGTTGCGAATCCACCTCAGCAAAATTTGTTCCCTCCCGGTTTAATATTGAAGAATATTATAAGTATTGCTTTGGGCAGTTTCCCAGGCAAGCGGGGGAGAGGCCTTCATTTGTTCAACTTCGGATCAGGGAGCCCTGGCTGGAAGGGTATTTGCGGGAAGCTCATTTCAATCCTCCGGGAAAACTGATTTCCAGGAAGGGAAACGTCTATTTTGAGATACAGATGGTGATAAAACCCGATTTTGTCAATTGGGTGATGTCCCTTTATCCGTATATGGTCCCAGTCCGGCCGAAAGTGCTGGTGAATAAAGTGAGCGAAAGAATAAGCCTCGACCTCATTTGATACCGGGTGCCATTTTTCATTCCGTTCATCCCGTCCAAAGTAATGCTGTGGCATGGGTTTCTGGCCAGTGTCCGGTTAATCAAGGCATTTAGGAGAGTAGAACACTAGAATTCCATGTTTTAAAATTCGAATTTATAAGAGAGAGGGAAGCCGGGCGCTCTCATGTTCAATTTCCGGCTGGACTGGCGGAATGATCAAAAAAAACAGAAATTTATCAAATGACCAGGGAACGCTGATGGCAGGAGGTGTGGGATTAATCGTGCTGGCGGCTCTTGTTCTTGCCTATCCCGAGCCGTGTCGGGACTATGTATGTGATTCGATTGCCGTGGGGACCATCCTGGAAAAGAACCAGAACCTTTCGGTCAGGGTCGAGGATATTTCCACCCGGGAACAGGGACGAATCACTGTCCTGAACTTATCAAGACTTGGTTTGCGGAAAATACCTGCGGAGATAACCCGATTAACCCAATTACAGTCTTTGGATCTGTCGGAAAACGGTCTTGGGGCGCTGCCGGAGGAATTGGCTGGCCTCACTGCGATAAGCCATCTGGACTTGAGCCATAATCAATTTACAGAAGTCCCCCGGGCTGTGTTTAAACTGGAACATTTAACGTCCCTGAATTTGTGGAAAAACAAGGTGCGCGTTCTTCCCGGCAGGATTGGAAAACTGAAAAAACTCACTTTTCTGGGTGTTGCGGGCAATGAGCTTGAGGAGCTGCCTGCGGATCTTAAGGAGCTCGGCCTCCTCAACACGTTGGACGCCAGTAATAACCAACTGAGGTTCATTCCCTCCGAGATCAATAAACTCTCAAACCTGCAAAGCCTGTATCTGTATGGAAACCGCTTGTGGCGGCTTCCGGAAAAAATGGGCCGCATGAAAATAACCCGCCTTGACCTTGGGGGAAACCGGCTGCGTACCAGAGCGTCCTTCCCTGATGATTTCTGGAAATTTCCTGTCCTGAAATGGTTAAGCCTGAGAGACAACGGCTTGGATACCGTACCGGATGGTCTGTTGAAGCTAAAAAGTTTGAATACGCTGGAACTGAGCGGAAACAGGTTGGCGGATCTTCCCGGGAAACTGCACAAGATGAAAGAACTTGAAAACCTGAACCTGGACGGAAACCGTCTGGAGTTTGTGCCCGAAGGGCTTTTCGGTATTCCAGGCCTTAAGAAACTGTCCCTGTCGGGAAACCGGATCGAAAGCCTGTCTTCAAAGATTTATAAAATGAAGAAGCTGTCATTTTTAGATCTCAGCAGGAACAAGCTGAGCCGGCTGCCCCCTGAAACGGGTGAATTAATCTCGCTGGAAACCCTGGTTTTGCGTGAGAACAGGTTGCAGGAGCTTCCTTACGGTCTGAGCAACATGCCGCTCCTGGGCCATCTTGACGTGGAGTTCAACAGGATCAATCAGCTTCCCTCGGACTTCGGGGAAATCGATGCTTTGAAGGTGTTAAACCTGGGCAGCAACAAATTGGCATCCGTGCCGGCAAACATCGGCGGATTGCGCAATCTTGAAAAACTTTTCCTGCGCAATAACAGGCTTAAAATACTTCCGAGCGAAATTGGGCTTATTTTCTCATTAAAGTTTCTGGACGTGGGCGCCAACAGGCTGAAGTACCTGCCGTCGAGCCTCGGCAGCTTGACCCAGCTTTCCCAATTGTATATTTATAACAACAAGCTGGAAGGGCTGCCCGCGGAGATCGGATACCTGAGTTCACTCGCGTTCCTGGACGCTTCCCATAACATGCTGACCGCGCTGCCCCCGCAAATAGGGCAGTTGCGCAGCCTGACCTGGATCTATTTGAATAATAATCAATTGAACACGTTATCAAAGGACATGCTCGCCCTGACTCCCTGGGATTATCTGAACATGGACGGCAACTATCTGTGTTTCCTTACCGCCACACAGCTGAAATGGATGGATCAGTTCGCCGCTCCTCATAACACCAAATGGAAGCTGACGCAGAAGGGGTGTAAGTGATATGCGATCGGAACGACTATTTTTAGGGGCGCCCTCAAGGGTTTTTAAGAAGTTTAGGCCGAACCAAGCGGATTCAACCGGACAGCCATGCCAGTGGCCGCGTCCTTAACGGAAGCTTGAAACTGAGAAGTGTTGTGGACCGGTATGCCGGACTACAACGCCACCTTCACGCTGGAGCCGATTTCGATTCCCGAGAAATCATCATTCAGGAACTGGTTGTCCTGATAGTAGAAACTCAGATAGATGTCCCCGCTTACTATGCCGTTCCAGAAAGAGGAGCCGAATCCGAGGTTGAAGGTATACCAGTCGACTTTTGCCCCTATTTCCGGGATATAGTAGCCCCGCTCATACAGATTCCTCTCTTCAAAGGTATACCGGTTGAAATACTGAAGGTAATAGGGCCGGAACTTTCTGGAATTTGAGTTTTCGGCGCCGGTGGCAAAACTCGCTCTCACATAAAGCTCCACTTCTTTGGGAATTTTCCACTGGGGAATGTTGTGCAGGTTGCCTTCCACTCCCACCAGGATGCGGTTGTAGCCCCTGAAGTCCCTGTCATCCTCATCATACTGTTTGGTAGAGTCGGGCACTTTGAGAGTGAGAGAATTAAACTCCCATTCCGTATACCCCGTCACGTATTCATATATATCCAGACTGAGCCCGAGGCCGAGATTGAATCCCCCAAACGTCCAGTTATGCACCAGGCCGTCTTCCACGTTCCAATCGGTTGTGTCTACCACCTGGCCGTGTCTCGTCACACCTTCGTTAAAACATATCTGGCCGTTCACACAGCTGCCATTATTTGAAAACGGATCATTTACATCGTTTCCGGGCTTCCATCGCTGAGTGGCCCTGTTCCAGAATCCGAACATGAGGGCAGGACGGTAATGCACGCCCTTATTTTTAAAATAATACATTCCGTTCCAGCTGAACTCATATCCAGAGGTGCGCAGGGTGCTGTACTGGGTTTCCGTGGTGTCTATGCCGAAAGCAGTGGTTCGGTTGGGATAATCCCAAAACACCCTGTTGGCGGGCTGGTCCGAAGTCCTGTTCTTGTAGTTGCCCCAGGCGATCTCCCTGTCTATGTTTACGCCCATGTTAACGAAAAGGGGAATGATGGTGGAGTCTCCAAAGTCCACATGGAAACCATAAGCCGGAAAGATGAGGGTGGCGTAACGTTCAAAAATACTCTGCCCGATATAGGTGTTTCCGCGATAGCCCCCGGCATGCCAGAGAGAATCAAAACTGCCTCCCACCCCGAACTTGCCGCCTATTCGGATAAGTTTATGCGGCTGGCTGCCGAGTCCGATCTCCAGTTTCGGGATGCCAAAAATGAACCGTTTGTTGCCGCTGGTGTCTTTCGCCTCTCCCAGGAAAATGGTGTGCAGGGAAAGAGCCGCCTGCGCGTATCCGCTTTCCAGTCCGACGGCTATGTCAGCTCCTCCGGTGTAAAGATCCAGGGTATTTTCAAAGTCTACGGATTGTGAACCGTCTCCGATTTTCCGGAAATAGAGGTTCGAACCCAGGAGCCCGGGGATGTTGAAGTAGACGCTGGGCAGCATGAGGTTTCCGCTGGATGTCTCCCGGCCTACCAGGTCACTTGACTGGTCGCTGGAAAGGGATCGGAATTCGAGCTTAAGGTCTTTCTTTTCCCTTTCCAGAAGGCCCAGCGCTGAGCCGTTCAAATCAAAGGCGTTATAGAGCTTCGGGTCAGAAATCCTCGGCTGACCCAGGGCCAGGCTCCGGTTTGAATATTGAGTGAGGGCGTTTACATTGGGCGAGACCGGCTTTCCTATATTCGCGGTTCTTTTCTCCTGTGCAAAGACGGGCTGCCAGTATAATGATACTAAGATTGTGATTGTTATTGTTTTGGCGATAAAAGATTTCACAGCGATTTCCCCCTTACATTTGCTTTCGTAATATAAAAAATATGTATGAGCAAGGATAGAGAGTTGGTTTGCAGGTTATGATTATTTCCTATCAGGCCCGAATAACTTGTCTAATAAGTCCAGGCTGGAATCCGGTTTCTTATTAAACCGAAGCAAGGGAACCTTACTATCCTTTTGCCAGACAGATAAAATCTCCAGTTCCAAGTTAGAAATAATTTCCAGCATGGTATTTGTCGCCTTGGTTCGCATGTCCTGCCTGCCTTCTAAATCGGCGATCTTTATCCGGAGGGCCTCGGCCGGATATTGGCGCAGAGCAGGGTCAACGGCTGTCCAGGTTCCCAATCGGGCCTCGGCCCATGCATGGCCGATAAAAACCCCGGAATCGATATGAACCAGACCTATGGCGACCCGGGCCGGAATGTCTGCGGCCCTGAGCATGGCGGCGGTAAGGACGGCCGCTTCTGAGCAATCTCCGGTCATGTTCTCCAGCACTTGCGAGCTTGTTCCAAAAAGCACCGCTCCCATCCGGTAGTCCATGTTCCCGGCAACCCATTCATATATTTTATACGCCATTCTTTCCGGAGTAGCGGCTTGGGCGGTAATTCCGGCCGCAGCGGACTGTAAAGCCGTATCTTTCAGACTGAAATACGCCGTCTCCGCCAGGAGGATGGAATCAGCGGAGGGGAGGGGAAGGGAAGTGGTATCCGGAAAGCGCCTGACAACCTTAACAATGGCTTCATGCTCATTTATCATTTTCTCGATGTTCTGGAAATCATCCTGAATAAGATGATTCCTTATAAAATTTCCCAACCGGGCATTGATTCGGATCCTCGCCGAATCAACCCTGGTTCCTTTTGGCGGTCCGGCAGGTGAAACCGGGAAGACCGGGAAAGGATTGTTCGACTGGCGGTCATGCCCGACAGTTCCGGTCCTCAGGGTGACCGGGCTTTTTTCAGAAGGCAGTTCCTCAAATTCAGCAAGCAGCCATTCCCCTTTTCTCCTTATCAGGTGGATGGCCGTGAAAGAAGCGATTTCAGTCAGGCCCATAAAGGGCCTTTTAAAAATCAGTTTGCTGCGCATGCGCACATATGCCCATTGTGAGTTGTGTTTTTCTTCCTGATACTCCTGGATGGACCTTCCCGTATCCAATACAGGTGACATTTTCTCCCGGGCCAGTACCATGAAATCAAATATCCTGGCAGCCTGTCCGGTACAAAGGCTTTTTGCTCCGGCATAATTCTTCTCTTCCATGAGACGGTCGAATTCCTGCAGGGTTTCAATCGGGCCCCTTTTCGGAAAGGCGGCGGTGTCCTTTGTTTCGGCGCCGGATACACATGCTACATCAAGGAACAGAATTGCCAGGGCTGCGCAGAAGAAATTCATGTGGGTAATATTAGCAAATTGGAAAGAAGCGAAGAGCGGGGAGATTGGACGCTGCGCGCCCGTCACTGGGAACTTGTGGGGAAGTCAATGCGGACTTCGGGAATTGACATGGCATCAAAAATCCTGCGCTGGGAATAAACCATCCGGGTTGCTAAATTATTCATCATATAGAACGGGCGCTGACCGGCCCAAAAGATGAACTTTAAATCATGTCTGGAGAAAAAATCATGAAAATGACGACTCTTTTTTTAACCGCTTTGTGCCTGCAGTCTGTTTCCGCCGGATTCAAACAGGGATTTATTCAATTTAAATTGGCTAATCCCCAGGGTTCAGGAGTTGTGGAATTGAAAATATCGGAGAAGGCTACCCGCTCAACCATAAAGATGGACCAGTTGCAGATGAAAATAAGCATGGACTTTTTAATCATGCATGATAATCCCAACTTGATTTATCAGATCAATGACGAGTCCAAGACCTACAGTGTGATGGATCTGTCGCATATTCAGTCCCAGGCCGAAAAGTCGCCACCCGCGCAGGACATCGTCGTGAAAAAACTGGGAGAGGAGAACATACTGGGGTACAAGACCACTCATGTACGGGTAATACAGGATGGCCAGGAAGTTGACATGTGGGTCTCCAAGGATATTGAGGTATACTCTGTATTAAAAAAACTGCAAGCCGCTAATTCCCAGGCCTCCAGCCAGCTGGAAGCTTATAAAGCCCTGGAAAAGAAAGGCCTGGAAGGTTTTCCCATGAAAACAGTCATCAATCATAAGGGGACGAAGACTACCATGGAGGTTGTAAAGCTGGAAGAAAAATCCTTTCCCCAGAATACGTTCAAGGTTCCCAACGGGTATACCCAAACACAGGGGTTCGGAAATATTTTGGAGGGTTTGAGCTCTCCGGAAAACATGCAGGCCCTGCAAAAGATGATGCAGGAAAACCTGACCCCGGAAAAAATAGAAGAGCTCAAGAAGATGATGGAGAAGGCAGGACAGCAACAAGAGCATGAGCAGGAGTAGAGCTTTGAGGCGTCAGGGATCAGGTGTCACTTATTAGACTTTACCATTCTGAATTATCAATTAAGCGATAGGCTTTGAGCAATCAGAGATCTAAGACCATATTCTGACCCCTGAGTCTGCTATTAAATCAACCCGGCACTGTGCGCATACGCCAGGTCCCAATGAATCAGCACTTGCGGTGAAAAAGTTCCTTTACTCAATCACTCGGGTGCCGGTTTTTTCCCCTACGATAATTTTCGTAGCCAGGTTGGTGAATATGCCGTGGCCCAGCACGCCGGGGATGTTGTTGATGGCGGTGTCGAGCGAGGGCAGGCCGGCATCCGGTGAAAATTTTACGTCCAGGATGAAATTTCCCTGGTCCGTTATCACAGGTCCGTCCTTTTTTACGGCCATGCGCAACTCAGGCTCGCCTCCCATGGATGCCAGCGATCTGGATGCCGGTATCCGGGCGCAGGGCAGGACTTCTACCGGTACTCTGGCCTTTGCGCCGAGTTTGTTCACCAGCTTGGAACTGTCCACTATCACCAGAAACACATCAGAACTCGCTGCCAGGATCTTTTCCTGTACCATTGAAGCTCCCCGTCCTTTAATGAGGTTCTTTTCGGGATCTACCTCATCTGCCCCGTCCACATAGAGATCAATGTTCCCAATGGACTCGAATGTGGAGATGGGAATGTTCAATTTGCGTGCCAGCAGAGTACTTGAGAAAGAACTGGATGTTACGGTTACCTTCAGGTTGTCATGCTTAATTTTGTTACCCAGCTCCTCAATAAAAAAATTCGCGGTGGAGCCCGTTCCCAGGCCGATAATCTGGCCGCTGTTCACCCATTCCATCGCTTTTCGGGCGGCCTCCAGTTTGGGATTTGATTCAATCATTTATTATCACGTCAAGGTTAAGCCATTTTGTTATAAAACCATAAGGCCTGTTTTCCGCCTGCGGCAACCGGGCCTCTTATGCTTCCCGTAAAGATAGATTTTTATTTATCACCCGGAGAAGCAAAGAAACTAAGAGGTTTTATGTTCCCAGGCCCCTGCTCCGGTCATGGTAAATGTGGAATTGGCGGTTAGCCGGCTATCAGTTGATTAGTGACGTAAACCGGACTCCGGCGCCTACGTTGTACCACCTCTTCTCGGTGGGAGCCGCGAAAATACCGCCCTGGAAGCGCATGCGTTTGAGCCAGGTTTTTTCCGCATACAGGTTCCAGAGCAGATCCATGTCTATGCCTTGATAACTGTTCTGGTAGCTCTGCCTGTCATAAAGGTATTCGGCCTCTGCCCGCATAACATCCACCACATCCAGAATTTTAAATTTACTTTTCAGATAAGACTTTAATCCTTCCGGAAGCGTGTAGGTTAAGGATACCATGGCCGGAATGGGATCTTTGTTGCCGTCATCTTTCCTGTGGCTCCAACCCGCCTCCATAAAGAGATTCCAGTCGGGATGCATATGGTAGTCGATGGCCAGGGCCAGTTTGTTGGTCAGCCTGAGTTCATCATCGTTGAAGTCATAGTGGACCATGTCAAAGAGGTTTACCCTGTATCCCAGTCCCAGCTTGAACCTGTCGGTAAAAGACATGGTCTCATACACCCTTAGAAATCCACGGTTGCCAACTACATCTCCCACGCCGATGTGCGCCCGGGTGTCAAATTTTCCAAACACTTTGTATCCCTCCAGGGCGTTATGTATTCCCTCGCGAGATAAGGTAAAGGTACCTCCAGGTTGACAATCCAGATAATTTCCGAAATGCAGGCTTCTTGTGTTTGCCGTGATCATCCGGCCGACCCTTATGTCAAAATCGGGAAATTTATAGCGTATCCAGGCTTGATATATCTGGATAGTGGGAATGGCGCTGTTCGGTGCCTCCTGCCTGGCAACCGCGGGGACCGTGGCAACCCGCGAAGTATCTTCTGGAAAATAAGAAGCGCCAATCAGCTTCTCATTTCCAAATCCGGCCGGATAGGCTCTGACGTGTATGAGGGAACTGAAGGTGGTGTCTTCTTCAAACGCCCACTGCAAATTAGCGCGGCCGAACAGCTGGTCAAAAATACTGTCTGTGCCCCAGATCGTTTTTGTACTTTGAATTTGGATGTCGCCGTGGATTCCAGGATCCTCCTGCGCAAAGGTGATGCCCGCACTCAATAACAAACTGAATAGAATGAAGATTTTTTTCACGTCAGCTTCCTTT
>JBHPJW010000063.1:0-13149 GCA_042567505.1 Fibrobacterota bacterium | reverse complement strand
GAGTTCATACTCTTTCAGGTTTTCTAGACAATGGATTGTTTTCATCTCGAAGAAACAAGGAGGTTTCAAAATGCGAATAAACCACAATATTGCTGCGATGGCATCACAGACATCGCTGATGAGGGCCCAGAAGGACCTCTACTCTTCATTAGAAAAACTGTCAACAGGATTGCGGATCAACCGGGCCTCGGACGATGTGGCTGGGTTAGCTGTTTCTGAACAACTCAGAACCCAGGTGCGCGGTCTGGCTCAGGCCAAACGGAATGCTGATGACGGTATCGCTCTCCTGCAGATAGCAGAAGGGGCTGCTAAAGAAATAGCGGACACCCTGCAGCGGATGCGGGAACTGGCGATACAAAGCGCGAACGGCACCCTCACGAGTGTAGAAAGGGGATATACAGATTCAGAATTCCAAGCTCTCATGCAGGAAGTCCAGAGGATCGCTCAGGGGACCCAATATAATGGAATGACTCTTCTGGATGGCCAATCCGGCTCATTCGGCGTAAGCGGCGGAGCTAATTCTGTAATTCACATTGGCGCCAACAACAATAACGGCTCCGCCACGGGGACAATCGACAGTGTTCGCGTGTCCATAGACGCCATAACACTGGGTTCAGTAGGATTGACCCTGACAACGGCATCTGACAATGGCACCAACATCACCAGCGCTCCCAATTCCTCGGCAGCCATAACGCAGATTGATGTAGCGATTAAATCTGTGAATAACATGCGCTCCGGGCTTGGCTCCATGGTGAATAGGCTGGAACATGCCGTCAACAATCTCTCCGACCAGCAATTCAACATGGAGAGCGCGGAATCCCTTATCCGGGACGTGGATTTTGCCGTAGAGACGACAAAATTCACCAGGGCGCAAATCTTGTCCCAGTCCTCCCTGGCCATGCTGGCACAGGCCAACGCGATACCGGGCTCAATACTGAGTCTCTACGGAGGATAAAAAAAACCTATAATCCAATGCAGGATTAATTCGCAGGAAAGCGGCGGGAGTAATTCCGCCGCTTTTTTTTTAAGCCCCCGCTGAATTTTCTCATCCGGTCTCAACCCGGGTTAAAAACCTGGATTAAACCATCCAAATCTCTTATTTTGGCTTGTAGTACACATAAGATTTGCATCATGATAAAGACCTTCCTGTTCCCAGCGAGCTGGAAGTCTGTTTTATCTGCTCCGGACTCATATGGATAAAAGCCCATTCAAACTGAACCTGATGGCGCCTATTAATGATTTGGGATACGGAGTACATGCCCGGGGAATTATCAAGGGACTGGCGGAACTGGGACATGAAGATTACCACCTTTCATGCATCGGACCCCGTTCAGGAGAACTGTCCCCCGAAGAATTGGCCCTGACAGAAAGACTTATGAGCCATAGCCGGGACCCTTCCGCTCCCTGCGTAAAATTGTGGCATGAATTCCAGATGGACGATTTGAACGGGGAGAAATTGATTGCTTATCCAGTCTGGGAAACCACCAGGCTGGTCCCGGAAGCCATAACGGCCCTTAAAAAAATGGATGCTGTTTTGGTAGCGACCCAATGGGGTAAGCGGATCATGCATGAGAACATAGGCGCAGACATGCCTGTGTATGTGGTAAATGAAGCGGGCCAGGAACTGCCCGATACTCTGCACGAGAAATTTCCCATGTTCACGTTCCTCCATGTGGGAAAGTATGAGTACAGGAAGTGCACGCCGTATATTATAAAAATATACGCGGAGATGTTCTGCGACCAGGCGGAAGAAACACGGTTGATAGCCCATTGTTACAATCCCTTTGACGCTAACTTCGAGTTAAACATAAAAACCGTTTTATCCCATCTTGGATTGGAACCAGTTCCCGGCGCCCCGGATAAGAACAAAATAACCGCCAGGAAAGGCAGGGCCGTAGTTGAAATTCCCCTCACCCGTTTGACCCGGTCCCGGTTACACGAACTATATATGAGAAGCCACGCAGGCCTTTATCCATCCTGCGGAGAAGGTTGGAACCTGGATCTTTTTGAGAGTATAGTAAGAGGGATGCCGTGCGTAGCTTCTTTTGTATCAGGCCACACAGAATATACCACCGAGGAACTTGGGTATCCGCAGGATTTATTGCTGTTTAAAGGCAGGGAGGCACTGGCCGATGATGGGAAATGGTTTAAAGGAGACAAAGGAAACTGGGTTATTCCTGATACTGGGGAATTCAAAGAAAAGATCTTCCATGTGTACCGGAATTATGATGAAATAATCAGGAACTTTGATCCTCGAAAAATCAGGGAGAGATTTACCTGGAAAAATTCAGCCAGACAGTTTCTGGGGGCCCTGGAAGATATAACCGGACACTCCGGTTGTGACCGATCGCTTCACACACCCATTTCTTCCCCGCAAATCGATGTTGCCTCAAGCGACGGTGATTTTGGATTCAATGTCATTGGATTTATCACGGGAAATCTCAGTCATGGTATTTCAGCGCGAACCACGCTGGAAATCCTGGAGCAAAAAAAAATCCCTTTTTCTGCGGTGAATCTGGATCCCGGGGCGGGCAGAGACGGCTATGATACTCGCTTTTTAAAATACCAGCCGGATTTATCTAAGCCTCTTCCTTACAACGTGAACATTTTCCATGTAAATCCGCCGGTAATCAGCCAGGCACTTGCCCTCAACCATCCCGTTTTAGAGGATTATCGCAAAAAAATGAATATCTGCATTCCCTTCAGCGAACTGCCGGAGTTCCCGCCTTCCTGGATGGAATACATAAAGAAAATGGACCTGGTCCTTTCCCCTTCACGTTTTGTGACAGACGGTATCACTGCCAGAGAAAAAGGCTTTCCCTGTATATACTATAGACAGCGCATTCTCAAGGCCGTGGAAGCGGCCCCTGATCGTAAAAAATGGGGACTGCCGGATGACGCGGTCATTTTCATTTTCTGTTTTGACATGAGCAGTGATATTTTCAGGAAAAATCCGCTCGCAATTATTCAGGCCTTTTTGACGGCCTTTCGTGAAGATAAGAGCGCCATGTTAGTGTTAAAAATTAATAACTCGCAAACCGCATCCAGTTATGTTGAGATTGCCGATAAAATTCAGCACTTCTGCCGCTCGAATCCTTCGATTAAAGTTATTGATGAAATCCTTAGTCATGATGAAATCATGTCCCTGCTGGCCAGCGCCGATGCATACGTTTCTCTCCACCGTTCCGAAGGGCTTGGCCTGGGATTAATGGAATCCATGTTTCTCGGCAAACCGGTCATTGCCACAGCATGGTCGGGAAATATGGACTTCATGAATGAACATACCGCCTGCCTGGTGGGATATCGAATGGTCCCCATAGAGCCCTACTCAGCCTATTACAGGCTTTGTGAGGGCGAGTCCCAGTGCTGGGCAGATCCGCTTCAGGAAGATGCCGTCAATTGGATGAGGAAACTGGCCCGGGACAAAAGCCTGAGAGAAAGTATAGGAGAAAGGGCGAAAATCCATATCAGGAACTATGTGGACGAGGCGGATAAAGGGACAGCTTTTGATAAGGCAAAAGATTTTTATCATGACTGGCTGGAGAAAAGAAGAGCTTGAGGAGAAAAGAAACGTCATTGCGAGCGACTGCTTTGTTACAGGATCTCTGCGAAGCAATCTCCCTAAAGAACAAGTTGCTTTTGGGAGATTGCTTCACCCACTATCCTGGTTAAACATTTGGCTGTAGAAATAGTCTCAAAAAGACTTGCATCAGTGTGACAGTGGGTTCGCAATGACTGACTGTGGGTATTGGTAAATCACACAAACAACAACGGCAACGAAGACGAACAGAAGCCATAGGCACATACCATGAGTTCAGAAGACAGAAAACCATACCTGGAAAAGGCCGGGCAATTATTCCAGGCTGGTGATGATCAAAAAGCCCAGGAGTTGCTAAGCTCATATCTTGAGCAATACCCGGATGATCCCAGGGCCCTCTATGGACTCAGTCTCTCTCTCATGAGGCAGGGCAAATGGGAAGAAGGCTGGAACCTGCACGAAGCCAGACTTCAGAATCCCGAAATGCACCGCCTTCTCCAACTTACCCCGCAAAAGCTCCCCCGGTGGAAAGGTGAATCTTTACAGGGAAGATGTCTTTTAATTCAATGCGAACAGGGTTTGGGAGATACCATTCAGTTTTTAGGGTACCTGCAGAAACTCCCGGTTCATGACCGGATAGCCGTCCAGTGCCACCCCCTGCTTATCAGCTTATTAAAAGAGAGCCTTCCTCAGGTCAGGTTTTTCTCCCCGGGAGAGCAGGTTTCGGCGGATTTCAGAATCGAAGCCATGAGTCTCCCTCATGTTCTGGGTATTTTCTCTCCGGTTGCCATCCAGCCCTGGATAAAGGTTCCTTCAGTTTATCAGGAGAAATGGGCGCCGTTCATGAGTAAACTGCCCGGACCACTGATCGGATTGTGCTGGAGAGGTAATCCTCAGCAGCATGATGACAACCAGCGAAGTGTTTGCCTGCGTGATTTTCTCCCCCTTCTTCAGAACCAATCGCGCCGAGGTGTCAGTCTGCAAATAAACACCACGCCGGACGAGGAAGAAACCATGATGAAGAACGGGATCATTCCCATGGGGTCAGGACTGGTGGAATTCGCCGATACCGCTGCCGCCATAAGCCATATGAATATGGTAGTATCGGTGGATACCTCGGTAATGCATCTGAGCTCGGCCATGGGTAAACCCACTCATCTTATTCTGCCCCGTATTGCCTCCTGGCGCTGGGGCCTGGTTGCCGATAGGACTCCCTGGTATCCTCTGTGCAAACTGTGGAGACCCGCTTTAGATGAGACATTTTCCGATCTCTCCCGCAGAATTGAAAAAACTATCTTTTTGAAATAAATTCCAATTTTTCAAACCAAGTGCTTTGATGTATTTTCAGGATCTCATCCTTACTCTGCAGAACTACTGGAACAAACAGGGTTGTCTGCTTGTCCAGCCCTACGACATGGAAAAGGGGGCAGGGACCTTTAATCCCGCCACTTTCCTCAGATCTCTGGGACCGGAACCCTTTAAAGCGGCTTATGTGGAACCCTGCAGACGCCCTGCTGATGGAAGGTATGGCGACAATCCCATACGTATGCAGCACTATTACCAGTTCCAGGTGATCTTAAAGCCGAGTCCCGAGAATATCCTTGATCTGTACCTTGGCTCATTAAAGTCCATTGGCATCAATCCTGAAGATCACGATATCCGCTTTGTTCATGACGACTGGGAAACAGCCGCCCTGGGAGCGTGGGGGCTGGGATGGGAGGTCTGGTGTGACGGAACTGAGATAACCCAGTTCACCTATTTCCAGCAGGTAGGAGGAATGGAAGTAGAGTTAATCACCGGAGAAATAACCTATGGGCTGGAAAGACTCTGCATGTTTCTTCAGAACAAATCCAGCGTCTATGACATCGAATACAATCAGCACATGACCTATAAGGACCTGTTTCATCAAAACGAGGTTCAATTCTCCAGGCACAATTTTGAATTGGCGGATACTCAGCTGCACCTGGATCTGTTTAACAGGTACGAAAAGGAATGTAAGCGGTTGTGCAGGGAAAAAACTCCCATACCGGCCCTGGACTGCGCCATGAAATCAAGCCATTCCTTTAACCTTCTGGACGCCAGGAATGCCATTTCCGTCAATGAACGGCAGAACTATGTCATCAGGATTAGAACCATGGCAAAAATGGTAGCTGAACACTGGCTTGAGAACCGGAAAGCACTGGACTACCCGCTGCTGAAAAAACATGACCCGGAAAAAAGCGCTCTTAAAAAGGAAAAATACCCGCCGGTTATTAAAAAGGTCGCTTATCCTTCCCCTGCAGATACTACGGCACCTCTTCTCATTGAACTCGGTGTGGAGGAAATGCCGGCCGGTGTCTTTAAATCCCTGTTGACCGATCTGCCCCTGCTGTGGTCAAAACTTATAGATCCTCTAAAATTGCGTTGCCAGGATCCCAAATTCTTTGTGACTCCCAGGCGCATTGCTATCTGGACCGGATCGATTGACACCTCACAGCCAGATGAAGAGAAACAGCTAAAAGGGCCGCCTGCTGCTATAGCCAAAGACGAAAATGGCAACTGGACGAAAGCGGCTCTGGGTTTTGCGAAAAAGAATAAGCTGAGCACCGATGATCTTGAAATGAGAACCGTGGGGGAATCCCGGTACCTGTTTGCCCGGGTCCATATAAAAGGAAAAACCACTCAGGAACTTTTATCGGAAGCCGTCCCAATGCTGTTCTCCCAGATCCACTGGTACAAGACCATGCGCTGGGGTGAGGGAAAAAGCACCCCCTTCGTAAGACCCGTGCAATGGTTGACCGCCCTGTTGGGAAACAAGGTCATTCCCATGGAATTCGCGGGCGTTATCAGTTCAGACTGGTCCCGGGGACACCGCTTTCTCGCCAACCAAAAGGTCAAGGTGAATGCCGGTTCATACTTAAAAGACCTGGAAAAGGTTTATGTACTGGCAGATCAGAACAAACGCAAATCCGTGATTGAAAGCCTTCTGATCCAGACGGCCGGAAAAAAAAATCTGGAATGGCGAACGGATGAAGGCCTGCTGAATCAGGTAACCCATCTGGTGGAATATCCTTTTCCTGTGCTCGGATCATTTGATAAACAATATCTGGACATCCCGGAGGAAGTACTGGTCTCCGAGATGCGCAACCACCAGAAGTATTTTTCCCTGACAGATAAGAATGGCGCGCTGAGCAGTTATTTTATTGCGATTTCAAATATGCGCTGCAGTGACATGAACAAAGTGCGAAAAGGGTATGAAAATGTGCTGGTTTCCCGTCTGTGCGATGCGGAATTCTTTTTGCGGGAAGACATGAAAATACCCCTGGAAAAGCGAAAAGAAGAGTTAAAAAACCTAACCTTTCAGGCAGACCTGGGTTCTGTCTGGGACAAGGTGAAAANAATTGAGTCCCTGTCGGTATGGATGGCCGAACAACTGCAGCCCGGTACATCACTGAAGGGCCGAGTAAAAGAAATCGCCCTGCTGGCAAAATCAGACCTCACCACTCTGATGGTATTTGAATTTCCCGAACTCCAGGGAATTATGGGAAGATACTACGCTTTAGCCGAAAATCTCCCCGGTACTGTCGCAGACGGGATCCGGGATCATTATCTGCCCCGGGACGCTTTTGACCATCTGCCGCCTGCTGACGAATCCTCCATTGTCAGTGTTGCTGACAGGGTGGATTCCATTGTCGGCCTGTTCGGCATGGACAAGGCTCCCACCGGATCATCAGATCCTCTCGGCCTGCGCAGGGCCTGTATAAGCAGTCTTTCTATCCTTGCAAACCGGCGATTCTCCATTGGTATTGACGCTATCATTGAAAAAAGCCTGGAACTGTATGGAAGCAGGTTTCCTTCCGGGAAAAAACAACGGTTAAAGAAAAGCATTCTGGAGTTCTTCCTTTCCCGAATAAGGACCCTGTTCCAGGATACATCCAGGCCCGGAATTCCCGGTGGAATAAGCCGGGACACCATAGAATCCGTCATTCAGGCAGACGCTCCCTGGCAAGACTTATCCGGTCTGGCCCGGAGAATTAAAGACATGGAGTCCTTCCGGAAGAGAGAGGATTTCGCAGATGTGGCCACTACCTTTAAGAGGGTGTCCAATATACTTGAAGGAAAACCTGAAGGTGAAATAAAGGAAAGGTTATTTAACTCCCGGGAAGAACGCGATTTGTTGAAAGCGGTAACAAAGGCGGAACCGGGCATCGCCGGATATCTGCATAATGGTGATTACCTCTCCGCCCTGTCGGCTATCGGTTCAATGAGGGAAACCGTAGACAGGCTTTTTCAGTCCGTGATGATAAATGATAAGAACCCCGATATCCGTAATAACCGGCATTTGCTGATTCAAAAAGTAAAAGATCTGGTAAAAAGAGTAGCCGACTTTTCTATGATTCAGGATTGATGCGTTGCTGCGGAAAACCAGAAATGGGAAAGAAACCAGCTAGTCTTTTTTCTTGAACAATCCTGCTACTTTGCTCAGGTCCTGGTCGGCTGACTGGTTGACTGCGTCTTTATTTTCAGCCTGAATCTTCTTAAAAATTTCTTCCCGGTAAATCGGCACATTTCGGGGCGCATCAATGGCTAATTTAACGCTGCGCCCGTCAATTTCCATCACGGTAATGGAAATATTATCGCTAATCCTGATAGTTTCTCCAATTTTTCTGGTTAGAACCAACATATTAATCGATAATTTTTTCTCTCAGTGAATAGGCATTATCATCAATTATTATCTGTTTGCCCATCCTGGTTTTAATGTTAATGAATAAAGGACCCATCAAATTGGCCGAGGAATCGCTTAAAGGGCTACGCAGCGTAATAATTACATACATGAGGAGATCATTTGGATCCTCAATTTTCAGAGTCTCCAGCTCAGCTTTGCTTATATGAGGACTGTAGTCGGATTTAAAAACCAGCGGATTGATAACTGCCAGGCGTATCTTGTTCCCGTCTATGCACTGAAGCCAGTGAAAAGGTTCATATTCGGGGACGGTAACTATGATGTAGCGCTTCGAGTCTTCAAAACCGGGAATGCCGGAGGGGAAGAAGATGATATCATCTTCTGTCCATTCCGGCAATTCGTTTGTTTGGTTTTCTTCGGACATATGTAAGGTAAAATCGATTTTACCTTACATCATGTCAAATAATTTATTGAAGCAGGGATAATACTGACTGAGGTATCTGATTAGCCTGGGCCAGCATCGCGGTACCGGACTGCACCAGTATCTGGTTTCTGGTAAATCCTGTGGTTTCAAAAGCAAAGTCAGCGTCACGGATAGTGGATTCAGCGCTCTGCATGTTGTTTTCCTGCACTTCCAGATTATTTATGGCCTTTTCCAGCCGGTTCATAAACGCACCCAGATCTGACCGCATGGTGCTCACAGAAGAAAGCGCATTGTCAATAGATGTGATTGCGGCAAAAGCTGCTGACTGGGTGGTAACTGAAGTGACATTTCCTCCGGCTGCCTGCAGGGTCAGGCCCATGGCCCCCAGAGTCAACGGACTTACTGCCAGTTTCATGGTATCAATGGTTCCTTCCACGGATCCGTTGTTATTATTGGCGCCGATATGCAACACAGAGTTGCTCCCGCCGCTGACGCCAAAAGAATTCGGGCCGCCGTCCAGGAGGGTCATGCCGTTATACTGGGTACTCACGGAAATACGCTGGATTTCTTCCATGAGCGCCTGCACTTCCTGATTGGTATATCCTCTCTCTACACTTGTGAGGGTATCATTCGAACTTTGAATAGCGAGTTCCCGCATCCTTTGAAGCATGGACGTAATCTCATTCGCGGCGCCTTCTGCTATTCTCAACAAAGCCATACCGTCATTGGCATTTTTTACTGCTACATGGCTTCCACGGACCTGAGTCCTCAACGACTCAGAAATCGACAATCCTGCCGCATCATCCGAGGCCCTGTTAATCCGCAATCCTGTTGACAACCTCTCCAAAGATTTCGCCAGATCTCTGTGAGTGCCCCTGAGGGTGCTCCCGGTTATCATAGCTGAAATATTGTGGTTAATCCTTGTCATTTTTATTTCCTCCTGTTAATTAGGCTTTGTAAAATCATCCTCCATGTGATATCTATAGATATATTTAGCAAAGCAAATGCCAATTTTTTTCCGCGGTTCTTTTACCTATTGCCAAGTTCTACTTCAGGATTTCCTGCAACATGGCAGAAACTTCCCGGTAATGGGAAAATTATGCAGGGATGGTAAAAAAGGACTCTAATTACTTTGGAAGGGCTTAATTTCTTCGTAGACCATACTGTTTTTTACAGCAAGGCCGGTTTTTTCCCCCGGATCTTCCAGCCATGAAACAATCTTTTCAGTAAACATGTCTGAACAATGATCATTCAGCTGGATGAGCCCCAGAATTTCTTCTCCGGCCATTATGGGGACAATGGCTACTGATTCATAGCCACAAGAATTGCGGGAATTTCGTGTTGGAGACTGAGAAGAAATCCGGGTATGGCTGATACGCGAAAGCAGGAAACGCTTAAGATCTCATTATTGACCGCTTACAAGAAATTCGCCAGAGAAGGCTGAATAACCCGGGCTCCGGCCTGCAGTGAGGCCGTATGCACAGCTTCCTGCAACATGAATGCTGAAATGGTTTCAGCAAAATCCACGTCTTCTATTACCGACTGCAGTCTGGTTGACTCTATATAATTACCTTCATTTCTCAGGTTTGTCGCCTCAAACCGGTTGGTCCTGGCGCCGGCGGTTGCCTGGGCCGTCAGGCTCCTGTCAAAGGCCAGGGCGAGGTCGGAAATGGACTGCCTGATAGTGTCCCCGGTGTTCTTATGCAGCCCTTCCATGAGCTTCACTACCGCGTCCCAGGTGGTTACGCTGTTGGAATCGCCGTGGATCTCCGAAACAGTCGTGTTTATGCGGTCTAACATTCCCTGGTCTATTTCCCGCAACACTGCTCCCTCAAGGTCTTTTTCACTTCTACGGACCCATTCATAATTCACCTGGATTCCATTTCCCGGCTGGGGGGAAAAAGGAAGCGGCGGCCATAAATTATAGGGCGGCTGGCTTGGATCCGCGACCGCAATTTCCGCGTTGGTGAGGTTCCCTACCCCTGGAATGAGAGTGGTGGGCGCGGTGGACAGAAATGTTATGGTACCGTTTACATAATCCACCTCATAATCGGTTCCCTCCGTCAAACCGGTGATGGTCAGGCTTCCCGGTAATATGTCCCTGGCCGGCGCGTCGCCGTTGGGATTGGGAGAAACCAGGGTTGAGTCATCAACCGATCTGTCCCACAATTTGATGGAAGAGTCCAGGGCAAACACATTATCAGCGGCGTCAGTTGCGGTATTATCGGTAAGGTCGATGACATCATTGCCGTTTTTTAAGACAAACGGCTGGGTTTTGGTTTGCGTACCGGAAAACAGGAAACTGCCTTTAAAGGTAGTGTTGGTTATGGACAGCAGCTGATCGACAATCACCCTGATCTCATCCATAATAAACTCCCGTTCCCTACCCGTATTGGTATCATTTGAGGCCTGGATAGCGAGTTCTCTGGTGCGCTGGAATAGATCGTTGGTCTGACCGATGGCAGATTCCGTAACGGCCAGAATAGACATACCATCATCAATGTTTCTGCCATATTGTTCAAGCTGGTTCAGGTTCGAGCGCAGTTGGAGATCGGTGGTAAGATCAACCGGAGCGTCTGAGGGCCTCTGAATTTTCCTGCCCGAGGAAAGTTGTTCCTGCAGCTTGGCCAACCGGGAGTAGTTCTTGGCAATATTGCTCTGGACCAGACTGTTGATTTGGCTGAAGGTAACTCTAGAAGACATGATTCACTCTCCTTTATCCAGTGCCATTTTTAAAGATTTATCAAGGTATCCAAAATTTCATTGATCACAGTGATATAACGTGCTGATGCCTGATAGGTATGTTCAAACCGTATCATGTTGGCCAGTTCCTCATCCAGAGAGACCCCGGATATTTCCAGTTTTCTGGCCTCAAACTGATCGACCAGGAAGTCCCTGGTTTCCATGGTGGTCCTTGATTGGCTCCGTTCAACTCCCAGAGCGCCTATGGCGCCCGCATAGAATTCTCCGATGGTCTTCGTTGGATTACCTATTCCGTCATCATCCATGATTAACTGGTCCCTTATCTGGGCGATTCTGAGAGCATTACTGCCGTCACCAGGACCAGGGTATCCGGCATCGTTGTAGCGGAAGGTAATATCAAGCGAATCCCCCGCGCTGTATTTAGCATAGTTGAGGAAGGCTATGGTGCCGAACTGATAGTCAACCACATAATCAAGGCCGGCTCCCTCCTGCAGCACAGCTCCGTTACGGGTAACCTGCATGGATCCCTGCACAATGTTTCTGTATTCGCTGTCCATGCTCTTGAGATCGAGCTGGGGACTCAGCTGGGGCGGAACCACAGATAACGGTTCTGATATTCCGTCAATCTGTACGCCTTGGGTCACCCCTCCTGAAGCTGCGGCTATGTTCTGCACATCAGACAGGATGGCCGCCCCAACCTGGATAGTCTTTGCCGTGGTTCCCTCTGCATCAAAGAAATTCACTCCGGTATTCTGTTTTAGATTATAACCGGTAAAATGGAGGCTATTGACGCTGTTTACAAAAGAGGTCGCCATCTCGTCTAAAACGCCTTCGTACCGGGGAATGACCTGGTCTCTCACATTAAAAAGGCCTTTTAATTCGCCGCCTCTGGGCATGTAGTCTTTCTTGGTATTGGAAAAGCGTATTACCACCTCGGAAACCGGCATTCCGGACTCATCCACACTGGTTGTCCTTTGGAGTTCCAGGGGGATAACAGTGGCCGGCCCCACCAGCACGTTTCCAGCCGTTGTGATGGTTATGGCGCCCAGTTCATCTTCAACAACATCCACATCGATTATTTTAGACAGTTCCCGAACCAGCATATCACGCTTGTCCCGGCTGTCATTTGCCTCGCCACCCCTGAGTTCTCCTACCGCAACCTCATTGTTCAGGTTGAAAATCTCCTGGGTAATACCGTTTATCTCATTAATCCGTCCTTCGATATCCTCGTCCTTGGAAAGCCGCAGATCTTCCAGCTGTGACGAAAGGGTATGGAATTTGTCTGTTAAGACAATGGCCGTAGATTTGACAACCTCTCGGGAGGCCATGTTATCGGGATTGTTGGCCATGTCCTGCCATGCGTTCCAGAACTTGTCTATGGACTCGTTCAGGCCCATGTCGGTGGGTTCAGTGAGGATATTTTCAACCCTTTCCAGGGCCTGCTCAAGCATTGAATAATATCCACTGTCCGTCATCTGGTTGCGAATCTGGGTTTCCAGAAAAATATCTGTGTACCGGGACACTTTCTCAATCTCAACCCCGAAGCCCATTTCACCGTATCTGGGATCAAGCTGGGTAGAAGCGGACATCTCCAGTCTTTTGCGTGAATATCCCTCCGTGTTGGCGTTGGAGATGTTCTGGCCGGCCACATTCAGGGCGAGCTGGGAGGCGGCCAATCCGCGGGTACCAATTCCTAATGATCCGAAAATAGACATATATTAAGCCTGACGGTTAAACAGACGAATTTTCTGTTTTTTTTGATGACTGAGTTTGCCCCCGGCCCCGTAGGTTTGGGACTTTTCTTTTTCCTCTTTGTCGGCC
>JBHPJW010000062.1:0-13223 GCA_042567505.1 Fibrobacterota bacterium | reverse complement strand
ATGTAGTGTTTTGCTCCCGCGTCCATGACGGCCCTTATATTATCCGGTCCGGATTCCATAGTCTGCATAAGTACGGGAATGTGCCTATACCGGTCGTCTGCCTTAGCTTTCTGCAGTACTTCAAACCCATTCATTTCCGGCATGTGCCAGTCCAGGATGAGAAGTCTGATATGCTTATACTCTTTTTCAAGAATCTCCATGGCTTCTCTTCCTGTGGATGCCGGAAGCATTTCGTGTCCCAGCACTTCAAGGGCGCCTTCTATCATCTTTAAAGCGACTTTCTCATCGTCTGCAACAAGTACTTTCATAACGACCTCCCTAATTCATAATAAGGCCCTTTTTTATAGGTGAGCCTGTTAAATATTGTGCTGTAATGGCTGATGGACTCGGCGCCGCCAAGTATCAGGTTTCCTCTTGGTTTAAGAACACCAGCAATTTTTTTAAAAATTTCTTTTTTAAAGTCCGCGGAGAAATAAATGGCCACGTTGCGGCAGAAAACCACATCAAATCTGCCCAATCCGGAAAAACTATCCTGCAGGTTAAATTTCTTGAAGGTGACCATTTTTTTGATCTCTTCACTAATACTGAAAACGCGCCTCTCCTGGGTAAAATGACGTTTTCTCATCTCAGTCGGCAGTCCTCTGGCTATGGTGAACCTGTCGTAGCTTCCATTCATGGCGAGAAACAGGGCTGAAGGGCTAATATCCGTCGCCAGAATTTCAAACATCCCTGGATCCATTGCCGCCTTTTTTCTGCAAAAGTCATGGATGGCCATGGCAATGGAATAGGGTTCCTGCCCCGTAGAACAAGCCATAGACCATATTTTCAAGCGTTTTCCACTCTGGAAATGTTCGGCATATTCCGGTAAAATTTTCTCTTTCAGTATGGTAAAGGGATAACCGTCCCTGAACCAGAAGGTTTCCTTGGTGGTAATGGCATCCACAATCCTGTCGCGCAACCTGGTGTGAGGAAGGGTTTTCGCTTTAATTAAGAGCGCGCCAAATGATTTGCAGCCGTTTTGTAATACAAGATCTTTAAGCCGGCTTTCTATCAGGTATTCTTTCTTATCCTGCAGCAGAATACCGCAATGCTTCTGTATATAATTTATAAAATTTCGGAATTCTTCCTTGGTGATTCTCAGAACAGGCGCTCGCCGCGAATCAAACCGTGCCATCAGTGACCGCTCACCAAACCGAGAATAGTAGCAGCTATGTTTTCCAGGTCAACCGATTTATCCGAAAGCCCGGCTTCGTCAACCAGGCGGGGCATTCCGTATACCACACAGCTTTGTTTATTTTGAGTGATACAATAACACGCTTTTCTTTTTAAGGTCTTTATTCCGGACACTCCGTCATTGCCCATGCCGGTCATGATCACCGATAACACGCCTTGTTCACCGTAAACATCGGCGACGGAGCGGAACAGCACGTCCACGGAAGGCCGGCAGGAATTTTCCGGCGGCCCCTCGTTGAGGCGGATCACAGGACCGTTGCCCGTTTTGGCCACCACCATGTGGTATCCTCCCCTGGCAATAATGACGGTCCCCGCCTTCACCGGCAAGTGTTCGGAAGCTTCAACCACACTCAACTCCGACCTTTTATTCAAGTCTCTTGCCAGGGCCGCGGTAAATTTGGGAGGCATGTGCTGCACCAGCACAATAGGCAGCGGGAAATCGCCCGGCAGCTTGGGGATCACCTCATTAAGGGCGTGCGGTCCCCCGGTGGATGTTCCTATTGCCAGAACATCAAACCTTTCGGGAACAGGCGCGGGGCGAGGTACGGCTTCTCGCGCTACAGGTTTTTTGGTTTCAGGCGGCCTCGTCGACGTTCCTTTAATCACGCCCCGGACAATCAACCTGGTTAACACCATGCGAATGATTGGGGAAAGGATTGTCCTTAATTCCCGGGTATTGGCCTGGACATCTCCGCCCTCCGGTTTTCTGACAAACTCAAGCGCGCCGATTTTCAGCGCCTGGATGGTTATCTCGGCCGCCTTTTCGCTCACACCGCTGACCATTACCACCTCGGCACAGGTGAACTTATCCTTCATGCGCTTCAGAGTTTCTATTCCGTCCATCCCGGGCATCACGATATCAAGCAGAACCAGGTCTACCTGGTTTTGTTCCATCTTTTTAAGAGCTATGGAGCCATTGGGCGCGGTTCCTATTGCTTCCACGTCAGGCAGATCCCGGATCACATTCGAAAGTATTTTCCGGTAGGTGACCGTATCGTCTACTATGAGCGCCTTAAGAGACATAACTTGGAATCACTTTATCTTTATATCCTTTCTTCAAAATCAGTTCTAACGCTTATCCCGCCTTATATGCCAATCAGGCGTTACATTTCATATTTTAAAGGTTTCAACCACTTCATGTAAACCCTCAGCCATTTTCGAAAGCCTTCTGGTGATTTCCTCAGTGTGGGAAACACCTTTGGCGGTATCGTTTACGGCATCGCCCAGCTTATTGATGTTTGAAGACGCATCGTTCATGCTATCGGATATCTCATGAATATTATTTGAAATATCCTTGGCGCTCTGATTGGAATCGCTCATGTTTTTCGCGATCTCATTTATGGTAGTGGAAAATTGAGAGACAGCGCTTGAAATAGTCTGGGAGATGCTGTTAACTTCTTCAATAACACCCGATATATCCTCAATGGCGCTTACGGAGTCCCCGGTGTTTGTCCGCATGGTTTCTATTTGTTCGCCGATCTGCTCGGTGGCCTGGGCCGTCTGCTTGGCCAGTTCCTTTACTTCATTGGCCACCACAGCAAAGCCCTTGCCGGCCTCACCGGCCGAGGCTGCCTCTATGGTGGCGTTTAATGCCAGCAGGTTGGTCTGGTCGGCGATGTCATTTATTACGTCCACCACCTTGCCTATTTCTTTAGCTGATGCGCCCAGCACGTCCATCCTGGCTTTGGTGCTTTTTGCCTGTTCATCAGCTTGAGCAGCAATATCCGACTCTTTCTGGCAACTCCGGGAAATTTCATTCATGGTGGAACTCATTTCCTCAATTGATACCGCCACCGAGTTCAGGGAATTGGACATTTCCTCGGCAAATGAAGAAATACTGTCGGTATTCGAGCTGATCTGCTCCAGAATGGAAGAAACTGAATTTGACTGTGCCGACATCTCTTCCGAATTTGAAGCTATCTGGGAGGATGACGTGGTAAGTTCGCTAATTTCTTTCAGGATAGCGGAATGCTGCGCCTTCATTTTTTCGGTAATGCTCCACAGGCCTTTTTTCATATTGTTTATCGCAACAGCCAGCAGGTTTAATTCATCTTTAGATGAAGACGTTTTCAAGTCAAATACTCTTAAATTCCCCTTTTCAATTTCCGTGGTCACAGCCAATAGCCGGTTTATGTTCTTTGCCAGATAATTGCTGATGAAGAAAGTAAAAAGGGCGCCCCCAAGTATCAGTATTATAAAGATGATCAGGCTGGTTATTCTTACCTCATTCATGGATTTTTCTACCTGCTGAAGCGAAAGTCCGACAAGTAAATTTCCAAACTCCGTTCCCGCATAAGAAAGCCCGGTATGGAAACTCAATACGCCGTCCGATTCCAGGGGAACATTACTCCCTAATATCTTATCAACGGCAACCTTCCTGTCCTCCGGATTAAACTGAGCGCTTACTCCTCCGCCTCGGTTAAGAACCAGGATATACATAAGCTCATCGTTAGACTTCCCCAAATCGAATACGTCCTTAATCAGCTCAAGGTTGCCCGTACCCAGTCCCAGGTTTATGCCCAGCGCCATCGCCTTGGTCAAACTGGTGATTTCATCATGTTTCTGGTCTATGATCGCCTGGTGCTGCCGGCTGGGATAATAGAGTACCACAAAAAGAGAAAAGGCGATTATCATCAGGGACAACGAAAAGGTTATCTTGGTTTTAAATTTTAAGTTTCGGAATATCCGCATCTTTTTTCCTTGTTTATTCGATTTTCTTCACTTCATCCGTAAGCGCGCCTTCATTGATATACCCTATTGCGCCCTTGTTCCTGGAAACAAATTCAATAACTTCTTCATCTCCTTCCATGGATTTTGGCGGGCTGGCATCGCCGGAGAGCATTTTTTCCATCCACAAGGCCTGGTACTCTTCCACTGATTTATCCAAATAGCCGGATAAAAAAGCCTGCGCAGCACTCTTATGCAGTTTTTGATCACAGGCCTTTATCAGATTTCCGTCTTCCCAGGATTGTATTTTTCCCGAATAGATTTTTTTGATCAAGCTTTTAGAGGCCCTGGCCTCAGGCCCTTCCTTATTCACAATCACAATAATCTTTCCATCTTCCGCCCAACCATAAACGGCTGAAAAGAATATAATGAATGCCGCGGTTAGTTTTATTTTCATGCGAAGCTCCTTTTTTAATCGTATCATCCCACCCTCAGGTTAAAACCGTTTTATCAATCCCTACTTAAAGAAATAAGAAATGTCCATCCTGAATTCTTCGTAATGATTGTCCTCTCCTCCAATTTTCTGGATATGCGAACTGCCGTCTATTTTCAAGGCGACAAAAGGAGACGGTTTTATACTAATCCCTATGGTCGGTTTAGTGAAAACGCCGTCATCGGCCGCGCCCGCCTCATTATCGCCTCCCCAGGTTTTATCTTTAATGGTCTCCGGATTTTCATAAACGTCCCAGAAGGCATAAGGGGTTAATTCCAGATTTTTCAGGAACATGACTTTAATCAATCCCCGGGGAATGGTGTAACCCAGCCGTAGGTAATAGGTTGAAACTGCGAATTCCGCCTTTGTCACCACATCGCTTCCCACGTCCACGGTGCTGCTGTAACTCCCATCATTAAAAAAGTTATTCAATTGGGCGGAGTTTAAGGCGGCGTTCGCATAAACCTGGGCCACCTTTCCCGTGTCCCTTTGGGCGTCGTGATTGGCAATCCAATAGGCCGCTTTCACGGTCAGTCCCTTCACTTTCGCCCTCAAATACCCGCCGAACACATTATAGGTATCGCTTGCCATCCAGGGGAGCACTCCCGTCCGGGGAGAACCATCTCCAATGCCGGTGGCAGGGCCGTTTTGTTCATTGGCGAAAAACGCCGATGTGCCTGCCGTCAGCATGTCCCTGAACGTATAGTTAACATCAACTGAATGGGACAGCGTCAACTCATCATTATTGGAAGCTTTCCAATTTTCATCCGAATCCAGCATATAGGCATATCGCAGATGGTCTTCCCCCATGCCGGCGCTTCCATGCAGCATTATTTTCCCTGTCCTGGGCAGCATCAGATGGTCCTTATCGAAAAGCTCCGGCGGTTCCATGCCCAGATAGGAGGGAACAGCGTCCAGTAATTCATTAAACTGTCCAAAAGGCCGGTAAATGTTTCCCGTCCTCAACTTCACATAATCCCGGTAAAAAGAATATTCACCCCAGTAATTATTCAACTGGAGGTCCCCCGTCCCCTTTACATTAAGAAAAACCCTGATATTATTTGTAATCTGACTCTGCATCATTAAGTTGAAATTGGCAAGATCGAATTCTCCTTCATCTCCCTTATCGCCGGCGCCGTTGAGCTTGTCTCCCGCCAAGGGCATAACGCCGTCCTTTTCGGCGCCTACATTTTCGTAATATAGCGACATATAACCGTATATATCCATATCCGCATATAATCCTGCCTGGGGAAGAAAAAAAAGAACCGCAACGGGTATCATTGTTTTTTTCAACTTACTCATTTCTTGTCTCCTTGTTAGTACTATCTACGAGAACGATCCTGAATACCATAAAAGAGCAAACAGGTTTGCACTCAATGCGACAGACACTCATGTCTTATCCTCCATCCTCAATACTTCACCTACATTTATAACAACCATTAAATCATCTTCCAGTTTCACTACCCCCTGCATATACCTGCTGTCCACCCCATTAACATTGGCGGGCGGCGGCTCCATACTTGTGGTATCAATCCCCACCACATCTCCCACGCGGTCTACCAGGAGTCCCACCACATCTTCGCAGGTATTATCATCAAGCCCCTCGACGCCGGAAAGCTCCGATGAAGTTTTAAGGATTACACAGCGCGATGCTTTGCTAATACGGAGCGCCCCCATGCCCAGCCGGATGCCGAGATCGAGCACTGTGATGACCTGTCCTCTCAGGTTTAAGAGCCCCCGCACAAAATCTGGAGCCTGATCCACGGGCGTAATTTCCAGGTGCTTATTAATCTCTCTAATCAGCAGAATATCGATTCCGAACAGAGCTTCGCCAATGTATAGGGAAGAAAATTGTCTTTCGGCCATTTCTTTATCCACGCCTCGCCACTTTCAGTGACAGCCTATTTGTAACTCGTATATTGTACACTACCTTGCGTTTATATTCCACACAAAAGCGGAAATTCTCGGCCAGGAACTTTCCGCCGTTTCAACCGCTCACACCGGATGACTCATGATTAACCGCTTCCAGAAGCGAATGCACATCCATCACCACAATCAAGGTGTCATTTATAACCATTGAACCTTCAATCCCCGTACCTTTAAGAGAAGTATTGTCGATAGCGGGGGATATATCTATTACGTCGATAACCTTCACCGCTACAATTCCCACCGGGAATTTCGTCTGTTTGGGCACAATCACATACAGGAATTCGGATACTGATTCGGGCCGCTTGATTGGCATGTAATCATAAGGGCGGATTATGCGCAGGGAAGTGTCTGAATATTTCAGGTATTCCTGGTCCCCGATTTTTTCTATAGCGTCGGCTTTTACCTTTTCCACCCGCGCTATTTTAGAAAGCTCTATGGATAATACTTCATTCCGGCTGCTGCGGAAAATAAGGAAGGGCCAGGTTTTGTTTTCTGATTTGCGCGCGTACTCCAAGGCCTGTTTTTCGCTTTCCCCGGCAAGCTCCCCGAATTGCAGGTTCGCCTGTTCGGCGATGCCGGCGGAATCTAATATCATGGCGATTTTGCCGTTTCCCAGGATAGTTACACCTGAATAACTCTTGCATTTTTTGATATACATCGAAAGGGGCTTTACCACAATTTCCTCATTGTTGAGAAACTTTTCCACCAGGAGCCCATAACGGTTCGAACCTGCTTTCAGCACGGCGATATTTACTCCGCTGCTGAAGCTTTGCCGCCTGTCTTCCTGTTCCTTGCGCTTCTCTTTAATTTCTTTGGCCGGCGGGATTTTATCACGCCTGTCCGACAGGTTTTTCCTGGCGTCGGGCTTTCGCTCTTTAGTGCCCGGATGAATAAAGGTTTCTTCCATATCCAGAACCTGGTTCAGGCGTACGACGGGAAGCAGTTTTTCCCGCAGCCTGATAACTTCATGGCCCTGTACTTTTTCTATACGGCTGGAGACTTCATTGGCGCGTATGTGCACCAGTTGCTCCAGACATACTTGCGGGATGGCAAACTGGCGCTCTTCAGAGGTGACCATAAGGGAAGGAATGATAGCCAAAGTGAGAGGGAGCTTAAGGAAAACGGTGGTGCCTTTTCCCCTTTGGGTGCTCAGTTCTATGACTCCGCTCAATTTTTCAATATTCGTTTTTACCACATCCAGGCCCACGCCCCTTCCGGATGTTTCGGTTACTTCTCCGGCTGTGGAAAAACCGGGCTCAAAAAGTAGAAGGTAAGCGTCCTGATCGCTGGTTGTTTCTGCAGCCTCCCTGGTAAGTATGCCCATTTCCACGGCTTTGTCTTTGACGCGGACCAAATCAATCCCTTTGCCGTCATCTTTTATTTCGATATTTATCTGGCCGCTTTGATGGGAAGCGGAAAGCAAGATATGGCCTTCCCGCCGCTTTCCCTGTTTTTTCCTTTCCGCCGATGTTTCTATGCCATGGTCAACGCAGTTCCGCACTAAATGGACTAACGGATCCGTCAACGCCTCCAGAATCGACTTGTCCATCTCCACATTTTCGCCGGAAAAAGAGATCTCTATTTCCTTATGCAACTGCCTGGCCATATCCCGCACTATCCGCATGAACATGCCGAAAATATTTCCGATGGGCTGCATGCGGGTGTTCATGATGTTTTCCTGCAGGTCGCTTGTAACCATATTTATATTCTGGATGATGGCATTCAGGCCGGGCATATCGAGATCTTTCAACTGCCGCACCAGCTGGTTGCGCCCCAGCACCAGTTCTCCCGCAAGATCCACGATTTTGTCTAGCAGGTTAACTTTGACGCGGATACTCTCGGTGTTTTCGGTATTACCGGATAAGGCAGCTTCCCCGGTTTTATCAGTTTTTTCCGGGTTTTTCTGCTTCCTGATATTTTTCATGTTCCTGATACTTTCCCGGACTTCCCCGCTGCGAAACCATTGAACATACCGTTCATCCACTTTTATTTCAGGTATCAGCATGTTGGGTTTGAGGGCGGTAGCAAATACTATTTTAATGATTTGGTCTTCACTCCCACCGCCTTTCTGCTCGGCAAGCATGAAAATATCGGGGTCGGAATGCAGTATGTCGCCATACAACTGCAGTTCTTTTATAAAGCTGGCGGTGGAACGTTCTTTCTCGAGCAAATGTTTTTTTGTCTGAACCGCTATAAGGTAAAGGTGCTTTCTTTTCTCTGCGGTTGATTCCAGGATCTCTGGCGATAACGGCAGGCTTTCAATGTCAGCGTCCTCCCATTGGTTGTCTTCCTCCACTCCTTCCTTTTCAGGCCTGGTCTTTACTTCGGATTTTTCCTCAGGGCTGATTTTTGTCTCCTCAAATGCCAACAGCAACTTACTCTCTTTAGAAAAGTCTATACGTTCGGAGTTTTTTACATCATCCAGCATGACGCGAAGCTTATCCAGCCCAGCCAGAAGCGCGTCAACCAGACTCGGACCCACTTCAAGCTCTCCATCCCGGATCTTCATGAGAACATTTTCAATCACATGGGTTAGATCCTTTATATTTACCATTCCAAAAAAGCTAAAACCGCCCTTCACACTGTGTACTGCCCGGAAGATACGGTTTATGGTTTCCCGGGGAACCTCCCCGCCTTTTTCCAATGCCAGTAAGTCCGGTTCTATTCTGGACAGCTGCTCCCTGGACTCAATCACCAGTTCGTTGAGCATGGCTTCGTCTCTATTCTTCATAGCATTTTACTCCGAATTCGGCCTTTTCCACCTAGTTAGCGAACCTGCCGGATATCATCCTTTCAGGCCACTCATAGTATACCATAAATCCATTGAAAACATGAAACTTATTTGGGTAAAATAGTACCAGACGGAAACTTGTCTTTTTTCCATGGAGAGTCCCTCAGGCAATTAAAATGCGAGACATACTATCTTTTCTGGTATTTCTGCTCTTCATCGTGCCTTTCATAATTTTGATCTTGAGGATATTTTATAAACGCTCAATCATCGTTACTATTGGGGCCGTGTTCTGTGTTGATCTGGCCATAATATCATTTTTCGCATTTATCACAGGCAAGCATGGCCTCATACACTTGGCCTGGTCCGGACCTGTGGGGACTTTGCTCCTGCTCTTCAGTTTCTATTTGATTAACCGCCTGGTTTACTTTCCGGTTGGGAGACTTATAAAGGCGCTCAAAGGCTTCACGCGGGAAGGGTTGAACCTTTCCGGGAGGATGACCGTAAAATCAGAAAATGAAATAGGAGATGTGGCCAGGTGGTTCAATAATTTCATAGAAAAACTACAGCTGTCCATGAAAAGCATCTCCGCGAACACCTACGAGTTATCGGCCTTTTCCCGGAACTTATCCTCTATTTCTTCGCAATTGACCGGTAACGCAGAAACCATGAAAACCCAGTCGAACATGGTTGTTTCTTCCGCCAAGGAGGCCTCCGCCAACTTAAGCAGCCTGTCCGCCTCCACGGAACAAATGTCGGATTCGGTAAGCACTGCCGCCACCTCCGTGGAAGAGATGAGCGCCTCCCTGAATGAAGTGGCTAAAAATTGCCAGCAGGAATCGGAGATAGCCGCCAAGGCCGATGCGCAGGCAAAAAACACCCAAGCCAGGATGGACGTCCTGGGGGCATCAGCCAAAGAAATCGGAAAAATCGTGGACGTGATAAGCGACATCGCCGACCAGACCAACCTGCTGGCATTAAACGCCACCATAGAGGCCGCCTCGGCCGGCGAAGCCGGCAAGGGCTTTGCCGTGGTGGCCAATGAAGTAAAGGAACTGGCCAAGCAGACGGCCCAGGCCACCGGACAGATTGGCGAACAAATAGAATCCATGCAGCAAAGCGCTCATGATTCGGTGAAAGCCATAGAAGCGATTTCCCGCATCATTGAAGAAGTCAACGGTATTTCCCAGTCCATCGTAAGCTCGGTTGAGGAACAGTCCTCTACGACAAACGAAATAGCCTCCGGCATGAGCGTTGCCAGCAGCTCGGTTAATGACATGGCAAAATGCATTCAGGAAGCAGCCGGAGGCATTGGCAAGATACTGGGCGGTATTCTGGAAGTCAACAAGGCCGCAATGGATACTTCCAAAGGAACGGAAGACACAAACCGCTGCACAGAAAAAGTGGTGGAGCTGGTAGCTGATTTAAAGGAGATAATAGGACAATTCAAGATTTGAGCCTTACTAGCTGCAACTGCGACTTATCTCCTCTCGCATTTTATATTGTTTTTGTGTTTGCTGATGACGGATTCGTTGGGCCTGATTGAAGAGCCCCTGCTCATCCGTCATGGTCAGGCAAAATTCAACGGCCGCATGTCGTTATGAGACCGGCGCGATGGCCATTTGTACCCCCTTATAAAAACATGCTGCCAAGTTTCAGCAGGTTTATAAAATCCTTGATTCCCGGTTTAATAAATATGAGAATAGAACAATGATATTCTTTTACATAAAAGAACCGCCCAAGGAGTAAAAGGTGTATAGATATTACACCCTGGTATATATTTTTCTCATCCCGTTATGCCTTTTCAGCCAGGATGACGGACTTGATTGGGCCGTTGCCATTCCCATGGAATTTCCCGAGGTAGCGGGAATCGAAGTTAATACACTCGGTGAAAGTGGAGAGTTGCAGCTCGATGGGGCATTTTTATATAGTGATGAAACGCCCTTGATAGGGCTCGAGGCTGAATATTCGTTTACCCACTGGTTTTCCCTGGAGGGAGAAGTATTGGCCGCCTTTCAGGATCCCTATCTGCCGGAGGTAGAGTTGAATTCCAGTTTCTCCATGCTCAGAGACGAATTAAAAGGCCTTCTGCTCGTCGGAGGCTTGGAACTGGGCGCGTCTTTTCAAGAACAAGGTGAAATTGAACTTGAACCCTGGCTTGGTTTCTACAAGACCTTTAAGTCTTTTGCAGTCCTTTCAAACGCATCTGTAGGTTTGGGATTCGAGATGGAGGAAAGTGAATCTGCGGAAGATGAAGAGGGAATAGAATTGGAAGTGACCTCGGGGATAGGGCCTTATGTTCCTTTTGGAAAAACAGTTTTAATCGGGATACCAACCAGCTTCCTCCGCGAAGAAGGCGAAAACTCCTTGTTTACCGGCCTGGAGTTTGATCTTATTTTCCCTGAGGAACTGAAATTTCTTATGGTTACGCAATATTCAGTCGTGGCGGAAGAGTACGGCCCTTCTCTCTCAATCGGGATTTCAAAGAGTTTTGAATAACTTTTAAAGGAGAATAAAATGAAAATGACACTAGCCTGCATCTTATTTTTATGTTCGATAGTGTTACCTGAAAAACCAAAGGCGCCTGAGGATCTGCTCTCCATACATATTTGTTTAGGCGAACTCGAAGAGGCATACCGGGCGGATAAATGGCGGGAAGCCCAAAGCCAGCTGATAAAAGTCCGCCGCGTTTATGCGGACCTGTTAAAACCTCTATTAAAAGCCGTTCCCAAAGACACGGTATCCCTTTTCGGGAAAATCGGGGCCGGGCTTGACAAATCCCTCAAAGCCAAGGACAAAGAAAAAACAGAGACCAACATGCTGGAGTTAAATGGAATTTTTCTGGTGTTCATGCAATATTTTTCGCACGAAAGACCGCCCGTCCTGGTCTTCATAGAAGCCCAGTGCGATGAAGTAAAAAAAGCCTCTGGAGAGGCCCTTAAGGCCGAGATTCAGGAGCTGGAGCACTATGCCGGCGCCTTGACAGGAGTTCTTTCCCAGAGCGAGATTGAGCAATACAAAAAACTGGTTGCCGGACTTAAATCCGGGGATAAATCAAAAGCCAAAGAAATTAGAAAGCTTGTATCTAAAAAGAAATGAGACTCCACTGATGGGAAAAATAGCCAGCATAAAAGGAAAAATAACCGCCAGCCTAATTATATTTTTTTCCCTTGTCCTCTTTCTGGTGTCCTTATCAATCATAAACAATATGAGGATCGCCGCACAAACGGAAAGAATAGAACAGGCCCTCAGAGAACTGCTTCTCCATTCCAGGCTGAAGGCCAAAATTTCAAACCTGGAAACCGATATCCTCCGTTTCTCCTCCTCGCGCGGCATGCACGGATCTGATCCTGGCTTGAAAAATGCGGAAAAACATTTCGTAGCTATAGGGGAACTCCTGGATACGCTTATTCTGTCGCACTCACAAGACTCCCTCGCTCAAGAGCAAAAAGAACTGAAAATGCTGAAAGAAAAAGTCAAGCTGTTTCATGACGTCGGAACCATCATGGCGGAATGGTACCGGGACAGCGGTCCTGAAGTCGGGAATCTGACGCTGGACGAATTCACGGCCGCCGCCGATGAAATGAATGATATTTTAAATGAACTGTCATCCAAAAGCAAAGACGCCATTGGCAACGAAGTGAAGGGAATCTCTTCTGTGACAGCCTCTTCCGGCATCTGGGTGATAATCCTCTCGCTGATCATTACCCTGATAATGCTGGCATTATCGATAGTTATGTTCAGGGCCGTTCAACCTCTACCTGTCATCAGCGGCATCCTGCAAAATATCGCCCGTGGCGAGGGAGATTTAAAGCAAAGGATTGAAATAAACACAAAGGATGAAATCGGAGAAATATCTAAGTGGTTCAACACCTTTATTGAAAAACTTCATCGTATCATAACCAACATCTCCGCAAACACTCGTAAGCTTTCGGATTCTTCCACGAATTTATCCTCAATATCTTCGCAAATGGCAGGCAATGCCGAAACCATGAAATCGCAATCAAACTCCGTTGCTTCTACTGCCGAACAGGCCTCGGCAAACATAAACCATATATCGGCATCCGCGGAACAGATGTCCGGTTCGGTAAGCGCTGCCGCCACCTCCGTGGAAGAGATGAGCGCATCCTTAAATGAAGTGGCAAAAAATTGCCAACAGGAATCAGAGATTGC